>DVLH01000142.1 GCA_018715585.1 Candidatus Aphodomonas merdavium | reverse complement strand
CATCCTGTCATCGCAGAGAAAAGGAGCAAAGCAGCCATGAATATCACCTGCGTTGAAACTTTTTTAACCGTCATCCGTACCCGCACCATTTCACAGGCAGCCAACATCCTTTATGTCTCGCAGTCCACCGTCAGCGGCCGCCTCAAGCAGTTAGAAGAGGAGCTCGGTGTGACATTGATAGAGCGCAAAAAAGGGTTGCGCGGCATTGAACTGACGGAAAAGGGACGGCTGTTCGTACCGTTGGCAGAGCGCTGGGTACAGCTGGGCAAAGAAACCGCCTACTTTAGCCATGATGCCAACCAATCGCTGCTGACCATTGCCGCCTCGGATAGCATCATTTCCCACATTTTTCCAAAGTTGTTACAAGAAATGATGAGCCGGGAGCCCCAGTTGCGGCTTCAGCTGCGCTCGCCAAACGTGCAGTCAATCTACCAGATGGTCAATGCACATGACGCCGACGTCGGTTTCGTCCATTTCACCTCTCGCTACGATAACGTCCTCACGCAGCCCTATATGGCAGAAAAGATGGTGCTCGTTCTCTCGCCTTTGCGCACCTGGCCCGACAGGCCTCTGCTGCCCGCCGAGCTCGATCCCACCTGCGAGCTGCGTGCGCGCTGGTCACCGGAAATTGAACAGTGGCATGCCACGCAATGGGACCCTTCCCGGCGCCCTTATGTGCTGCTGGAGACGATCACCCCATTGCAAGAATTGCTTAGCGCATCGGAAAACAGCTGGGCGCTTTGCTCCATGTCGGTCGCCATCTCCCTCAAGCGGCAAAATGCCGCTATTGCCGTGCGCGACTGCGCCTTGGGTATCCCCGAGCGCATCTGCTATCTTCTCACGCGCCGCAATCCCAGCGCCTACACGCTTGCCGCCACGCAGATGCTTCTGCACTATCTCAACGCCTATATCGACCAGCACGATTATTTTCGTCGCTTATAGAGCGGTTTGTTCGAAAATCCGCTCCAATGCCGCGGCGTTGTGCCGCGCCTCCATATATCATATGTTCCGATATTTATTGCTGAAATATCCAACTTTACAAATTAAATAGCGCCCTTTAAGATAGATGCAAATGATGTTTGTGCCGGCGGCAAGCCTGCGCGCTGCAAACAGCCCAAGCGTTTAAAACGAATGGAACGGGAGATGAAGCCGCGGAGCATTCCCGCATTTTGGAGTGGAATTTCAATTTGCTTCTTTCCTTGAGCAAATCGGCAAAATCATTCGCTTGTTGTCTTCCCGCAGCAAAACGGTCATGCCTATACCGCAGGGCAATATTCTCTTCATCTGCTTGCACGGACAGGCCTTGCGGCGCGGGCAATGCCCCATTTCCAACTTTAGAAAGGAGAAAACAGGCCTGAACCGCGTTCTGGCCAGGATTCTGTAAAAAGCGTATGAGTTATTTGTTTGGCGTGGATGTCGGCGGAACCTTTACGGATCTGTCCATCTTCAACACGGAAACGGAAACCCTCTATAACTACAAGCTCAGCTCCACTCCGGGTGATCCCTCCAACGCAATCGTTGAAGGCATTGTCGAGGTGTTTCACCTGCTCTCGATTCGTAGCGACGAGGTTTCCTATCTCGCCCACGGCACGACCGTCGCCACCAATGCGTTAATCGAAAGAAAATTTGCCAAGGCAGGGCTCATCACGACGGAAGGGTTCCAGGACTTGCTGGAGATCGGTTGGCAAAAGCGCCCCAACCTTTACGACCTGCTGCGGCCCAAGGCAAAAAGCCTGCTGGCACCCGGCATGCGCGCACAGGTGCCTGAGCGCATCCTTTATGACGGCAGCGTACTCATCCCTCTTGACGAGGACGCCGTTCGCAATGCGGCACGCATGCTTATCAACCGTGGTGCGCAGGCCATTGCCGTATGCACGTTGTTTTCCTTCATGAATCCCTCCCACGAAAAGCGCATTAAAGAGATCGTGCACGAAATCGACCCGGATCTCTATGTGACGACTTCCAATGAGCTCGTGCAGGAGTTCCGGGAATATTCCCGTATGAGCACCACCGTGCTCAACGCTTGCCTGGGTCCCGTCATGAAAAAATACGTGCGCAACTTTGAAAAGTCCGTACGCGACATCGGTATCACGGTCAATCCCTATGTCACCCAGTCCAACGGCAGCATTATCTCCATCTCCGAAACGATCGATTGCCCCATCAAAACGGCTGTTTCCGGCCCGTCAGCCGGTGTGGTCGGTGCAGCGTATATCGGCAACCTCTGCGGTGTAAACAACATCATCACCTTCGACATGGGTGGCACAAGTGCAGACATCAGCCTCATCAGCGACGGCAAGCCGCAGCTTTCTTCCGAGCGGCTCGTGCAAGGCCACCCCGCACGCATCCCGATGATTGATATCATCACCATCGGCGCCGGCGGCGGCAGCATCGCCCGCATCGACGCAGGCGGCGCGCTCAAAGTCGGTCCGGAAAGCGCTGGCGCGCGCCCTGGCCCGGCATGCTATAACCGCGGCGGAACGCAGCCCACTGTAACCGATGCCAACATCTACCTGGGCAAACTCAACCAAGAAAAGATTCTCGGCGGGCGCATGGAGGTGCGAGTAGACCTCGCCAAGGAAGCCATTGCGCGCGAAATCTGTGCAAAATCCTCGCTGACGATGGACGAAGCCGCATGCGGCATCCTCTCGGTCGTCAACGCCAACATGATGCGTGCCATCCGCTCCGTCTCCGTCGAGCGCGGATATGATGCGCGCGAGTTCACGCTCATGGCGTTCGGCGGCGCAGGGCCGCTGCACGCCTGCGAGGTTGCAGACGAGTTGAACATAGAAAACGTGCTCATCCCTCCGGCCCCCGGCACGCTCTGCTCCCTCGGCCTGTTGATGGCCGATACCAAATTCGATCTGTGCCGCTCCCAGATCATGCTGGCCAAGCCGGAAAACTTTGAAAAAATCAACGCTGTCTTTGCCTCCCTGGTGCAAAACGGCAACGAGCTGCTGGACCGCGAGGGGATCCCGGCCGATAAGCGCAGCTACCGCTTCTCCGTGGATGCCCGCTATGAGCGGCAGAATTACGAGCTCAACGTTTCGCTCCCCGATGGGCGGATGACGCAGCAAATCCTCGAAGGCATGCTGGAAGATTTCCACGCGGCGCACGAGCGCAACTTCGGCTACTTCAACCGTTCCTTCAACGTGCAGCTCGTCAGCTTCCGCGTAAGCGCTGTGGGAGAAATCATCAAGCCCGACCTCCCCTGTGAACCGCTCCAGGAAGGCGCCCGTCTACCTGCGCCTTCACAAACGCGCAACGTTCTTTTCGTCTCTTCCGCCGGCCGGATTGAAACCCCCGTCTACACGCGGGATGCCTTTGTTCCCGGCCTGCACGCACATGGACCAATGATCATCGATCAGATGGACTGTACCACGGTTGTGCCGCCCAACTGGTCTGTATCCGTGGACGGATACCGCAACCTGCACCTAACCCGGGAAGGAGGCGAGCACAATGCCTGACAAAGAGTATAAAACCGATGCCGTTATGGTGGAGATCATCGGCAATTTAATGATGTCCATTGCCGAAGAAACGTGCCTTTCCATCATCAAAAGCGCCTATTCTACCAACATCAAAGAGCGCCGCGACGTATCCTCTGCCGTCGTCGGCCCGGACGGCTCGCTCGTGGCGCAGGCGGACTACCTGCCCATGCACCTCAACGCCTTTTTGACGTTTGTCCCTTACATTTACGAGCACTATGAGCGTTCGGCCATCCAGCCGGGCGATATGTTCATCGGCAACGATCCCTATCACGGCGGTGGCAACCATCTGCCGGATATCGTCGTGGCCGAGCCCGTCTTTGGCGGTGGAAAGATCATCGGTTGGATCGTCAACATGGCCCACCATTCCGACATTGGCGGCATGGTGCCGGGCAGCACGTCCAGCTACGCCGAAAGCCTCTTTCAAGAGGGCATCCGCATTCCCGTCATCCGCATTTGCAACGGCGGCAAGCTCAACGAGGACGTCAAAAACCTGCTGCTGGGCAACACGCGCGCGCGTGTGGAACGCGACGGTGACCTGACGGCGCAGATTTCCAGCAACCATGTAGGCGCGCGCCGGATGCGCGAAGCGTATCAAAAATACGGCGATAACCTCATTGCCTGCCTGGACGAGCTGGAAAAATATTCCGAGCGCCGCCTGCGCGCCGTCATCAAGGACGTACCGGACGGGACGTACTCCTACACGGATTTCATTGACGATGCGGGCGAGAACCATCCGGAGCCGCTGCAGGTGGCCGTGGATATCACCGTGCACGGCGACAGCCTAACGTTTGATTTCACCCGCACCTGCAAGCAAATCAAAGCGCCGATGAACGTTTCCTACAACACGCTGCTTGCCTGCTGCTTCTACTCGCTCAAGGTGCTCTTTGGCGCCGATATCCCGGCCACATCGGGTATTTTCCGCGTCTTTGACGTGGTTGCGCCCAAAGGCTCCCTCGTCAATCCCATCGACCCCGCGCCGCTTGGCTTGACGATCAACTCCGCGCAGCGCATCCCGGACGTCATCTTCGGCGCACTGGCCAAGGTGGCGCGCGAGCGCGTCGTGGCGGGCTGCAACAGCACGTGCCAGACGACCGTCTTCACCTGTGAAGACCCCACGCGCCCCGGCAGCTCGCTGATCTGCCATGAGGCAATCGCCGGCGGGTCCGGCGCCAGTTGCCACGCCGATGGCCTCAGCGCCGTGCAGGTGCACATGACGAACACCTCCAACATGCCCGTGGAGGCGCTGGAGACGGAGTTCCCCATCATCCTCATCCGCAAATACGCGCTGCGAAAGGATTCCGGCGGGGCAGGGCGCTATCGCGGCGGGCTGGGCATCCACCGCGAATTCCAAGTGATGCGCGACGGCATTTCCCTCAAGGCGACCGGCGACCGCCAGGTTTACGCCCCTTATGGGCTGGAAGGCGGCCACCCCGGCGAATGCGGCAGCTTCTACCGCTGCTATGAAGGCGTCACCACCCGCATGCCCTCCAAGAGCACCGGCAACGCCATGCGCAAGGGCGAAATCGTCATTGCCAACACACCGGGTGCGGGCGGTTTCGGCGACCCGCTGCTGCGCGAAACGCAAAAAGTGCTCGAAGATGTCGAAAACGATTATGTTTCCCTGGAAAAAGCGCGCAGCGAATACGGCGTTGTTATCCATCCGCTGCCCCAGGGCGGATATGCCCTTGACGACGCAGCCACGCAAGCTCTACGCGCTTCGATGCGCGCAAACGCACAATCAAAATGAGCAAAGGAGAATGAACGATGGCTATTGCATATGTAAAAAAAGAGGACATAGCGCTTTCCTTTGAAAACGGGTTTGCACAAACCGAACTGTTGCCCGGGACATACCAGGGTGGCGTGCGGGCGTACCGCTGCGCGCTGCAAGCGGGCGCATCCGTCACAGTGCAGACGATTCCCGACAGCATCCAGGTGCTCTGCCTGACGGGTGGCAAAGGCGCCGTCTTTGCGCAGCAGGTCTACGCCGTTAACGAACCGGCCGTTTTTATCGCCGACCCGCATGCCGTTTTCTCCGTCCATGCGGCCACGGCCATGACCTACACCCTTTTCGTCGTCCATCAAGCGCCGGGCGACTTGGCGCGCTATGACGCCTTCCACCTCTGCCTGCCGTTTTTCCGTCCTCTTTCGCAGGGCGTGGAGTACGTGCAGGACTGCAAGACGGAACACAGCCGCAGCTGGTCGCTCGTGCCCACCAAGCGCCTGTGCCGTATCCTGATGGGCTGCTGCTCGGCCGACAGCACCGTTTCCAACGTGCCGGAAGGGACGATTGAAAAAGGCCATCCCTCCGTGGCGCAGTGGAACGTCACCTACGGTGATACGGACATGGTGCTCAACGTAGACGGAGAAGAAGTCAACCTAAAGACGGACGATTTCTCCTACGTCGAGGCCGGCCGCGACCATTCGCTGACAACGATCCCCGGCAAAAAGCTCAACTACATCTGGTTTGAGCATTACGTGCTGGAAAAGGACTATCTCGTCTCCTATCCGCGCGCATAATGCGCATGCTGCCGTGCCGTTTGGACGGCAGAAAACAATCCGTTTGCCTTCACTTCCCTTGCTTAAACGCCGAAACGGCCGGAACAATCTCCGGCCGTTTCGGCGTTTCCTAGAAAACACTGCTTCCTTGTCCCTTCCTCTTCCAACGTGGCGCCGGCTGCGGCACGCTTTCCCGCTCTCCCGGCGTCTTAGGCGGAGTACCCGTTGCGCTTGAGCCAGGCAATGTTTTTTTCCATCGCCGCATCCGGGTTGGCGAGGTAGCGCTTGTCGTTGATTTCAAACGAGCACGTCCCCGCAAACCCGCGCCGGATGATCTGCGAGGCATATGCCTCCATCGGGAACGATCCGTCGCCCAGCGCCACATGCGCGCCGGGCCCATCCGTGAAGTGCACGTGAAGCAAATCGCTCCCCAAGTTGTCAAAATACTCGTCCACCGTCTCCCCCATGAAGTTCATCACGCCGATGTCGAGCATGCTCTTGACAGCCGGCGATCCAACCTCGCGAAGCATCCGCGCGCTTTGCGCGCTTGTATTGACGACGTTGGAGCTGGGCGTCGTCAGCGGTTCCAGCAAAAGGGTCACGCCGTTTTCCTGCGCGCACTGCGCCAGCTCCTGCAGCGACTGGCGGCAAATGCCCCAGGCGCGGTCCTTGGGCTGCGTCTCGTAGCCAAAACCGGGCGAGACGAGCATTTGGGGCGCGCCCAGCCGCCGCGCGGCTGCAATGGCGCGCTTGAGCAGCGCAAGCGTCCTGCGGCGCGGTTTTTCGCTGGCAATGCTGATGTTCATCGGATAAGCTCCCTGCGCCGGCGTTAGACAGACGACGCGCAGGCCGCGCGCTTTGCACGCCTGCGCCACGGCGTCGGTTTCCGCCTCGTCCACATCGTCCAGAAAAAAGTGCGGCATCGCGCCGAACAGCTCAATGTTTGTAAACCCATAGCGCTGTACGGCATCCAAAAAATATGGCAGCGGATAGCGCAAATAATGACAATTCATCGCAGCGCAGGCAAATCCGCTGCCGTTGGGCCGGTATACTAATTTTTCCCCGTTTTTTTCCATGCGCTTCCCTCGCTCTCCTCCATGCCTTGAGGTTTCCGCATCCATTATAGCATGCCGGCCGCGCCAACAGCTCTCGAACCTTCCGGGGGCATTTATCCCTTTTCCCGATATTTTCCATCCCCTCGCCGGCCCGCCGCGCGCCGCCCACAGGCGGCAAAGCGCTTTTTTCAATGAAAACGGCGCGCCCTTTCGGGCGCGCCATACCGGATGGCTGCAAAAACATGTCAGGCGGTTCGCAGGCCGAGCCTTTTCAAGAAGATCGAATCCCTTTCGCGTCCCCCCCGGCCGGACGCATTCCAGCGGAAAAGGCAGCCGGACGCGGGTGTTTCCGGCGCGCTTTACAGCGTTCTCTTTCTTCCCCGCTCCTCCAGGGCAAGCAGCGTCTGCGCCGGGTCTTTTCGCTTGGCCAAGAAGATCATCGCCGCAATGATGTAGGGCTTGTAGCTCGCCTGGCTGTAGAGCTGCGTGCGGTAACGGTCGAACACGGAGGCGTCCACCTCGCCCGCCGCGCAGCTGACCCCGGTGATGTCCGCCGGCAGGCAATGCAGATACAGCGCCTTGCCGTCCCTGGTGCGGCGCATCATCGCCTCGCTGCACGTCCAGTCCTGATGGCGTGCGTTTTGCGCCAGCAGTTCCTTTTCTAGCGCGGCAATGCCGTCAAAGTCCCCCTGGCCGTACAGCTGCGTGCGGCGTTCCATCGCCGCAAACGGCGCCCAGCTCTTGGGATAAACGATGTCCGCGCCGTCAAACGCCTCCTCCATCGTCTCCACTTTTCGGAAACTTCCGCCGCCTATTCTCGCATTTTTCTGGGCAACTTCCTCCACTTCCGGCATGATTTCGTATCCATTTGGATGTGCAAGCACCACATCCATCCCAAAGCGCGTCATCAGCCCAACGACGCCCTGCGGCACGGAGAGCGGCTTGCCATAGGAAGGGGAATACGCCCACGTCATCGCGATTTTTTTGCCCTTGACCTGTTCCGGCCCGCCGAAAACGTGCAGGATGTGCAGCATATCGGCCAGGCATTGGGTAGGATGGTCGATATCGCATTGCAGGTTGACGAGCGTAGGCGCCTGCTCCAGGACGCCGTCGCGGTGTCCTTCGCGCACGGCATCGGACACGGCTTTTTGATACGTATGCCCCTTGCCGATGTACATATCGTCCCGGATGCCGATCACATCGGCCATGAACGACACCATGTTCGCCGTCTCCCGCACGGTTTCACCATGAGCAATCTGGCTCTTTCCCTCGTCCAGGTCCTGCGGCGTCAAGCCCAGCAGGTTGCACGCGGAGGCGAAGGAAAAGCGCGTACGTGTAGAGTTGTCACGGAAGATGGAAATGCCAAGGCCCGAATCGAAAATGCGCGGGGAAATGCCGTTTTCCCGCAGCGCGCGCAGCGCGTCCGCCACCGTAAACACGGCTGCGATTTCGTCGTCCGTCTTGTCCCAGGTGAGGAAAAAGTCGTTCTCAAACATGTTCTCGATTTGTAACGCGCGCAGCCGCGCGGCAAAGGAATCCATAAACGCCATTTATTTTTCCCCCTTGTAAAGCATCGGGGCGGCAGCGTATACGGCCGCGCAGCGCACCAGGTGCTCTTTATATGTCATTTCATTGGGCGCATGCGCCTGCGCCTCCATGCCCGGGCCAAACCCGACGCACGGCACGCCGTAACGTCCACAGATGGAGACGGCGTTGGTGGAGAACGTCCATTTGTCAATGCGCGGGGCGCCCCACAGCGCCGCATGCGCCCGGGCGAGCGCCTGCACGCACGGCGCGTCCTCGCTCTGCACCCACGCGGGGAAATAGCACTGCGTAGGATAGACAAGGCCCGTCCACGAGGGCTTGTCATAATCGTACATCGTTACGGCCGCACCGTAGCGCCGCACGGACGGCAGCGCCCGCACTTCCTCCAGCGCGCCTTCCCACGTCTCCCCCCAGGTCAGCCGCCGGTCCACGGACACCGCGCACATATCCGCCACCGCGCAGCGCGAAGGGGACGTAAAGAACACCTGGCTGACGGCCAGCGTGCCCTTGCCCAGGAACGGATCGTCGGCCAAACGCCCGTTGAGCTCCTTGAGCTCAAGAATGATTTCCGCCATTTTATAAATGGCGTTGTCGCCGCGCTCGGGCGCGGAACCGTGGCAGCTGACGCCCTTGACCTCCACGCGGATCTCCATGCGCCCGCGCTGCCCGCGGTAGATGCCGCCGTCCGTCGGCTCGGTGATCACCACGAACTCCGGGCGGATTTTTTGCTCGTTGTATAGATACTGCCAGCACAGCCCGTCGCAATCCTCTTCCTGCACGGTGCCCGTCACCAGCACGCGCATGCCTTCGGGAAGCAGCCCAAGCTCTTTGAGGATCTTCGCCCCGTACACGGCGCTGACGATGCCGCCCAGCTGGTCGCTCGCGCCGCGGCCGCCGATTTCCGTCTCTGTCTCATAGCCCTCGTACGGGTCGAACCGCCAGTTGGCGCGTTCGCCGATGCCAACCGTATCGATATGGCCGTCAAAGGCAACCACCCGCTCGCCCGTGCCCATCCAGCCGATGGCGTTTCCCTGCGGATCGATGTACGCCTCGTCAAACCCCAGCTTTTCCATCTCCGCCACGATGCGGCGGGCGTGGCCTTCCTCACCGCAGCTCTCGCCCGGGATCCGGATCAGGTCGCGCAGGAACGCCGTCATCGCGCTTTCGTATCCCTTCGCCGCCGCGCGGATCGCGTCAAAATCCATGCCATAACCTCCTTACCGTTTTTCTTTTCAAGCCTTTTCGGTCAGAACGTCATTTCCGCCGCCTGCATCATCAGCGCGGCAAAACCCTCCGGCAGCTCGTCCGCCTCCTGCGGCAGCGCACGCACGGCCGTATGCCCGCCGGTGCGCGTGAGGAACAGCCCGCCGCCCATCGGCAAAAAGCCGTCGTTTTCACTGTTTTCAAAATCATCCCGCGAGGCAAAGAGCGTCAGCTTGTCGCGGTAGGGCGCGGAATCATACGGACAGAACTGCGCGCAGTTGCCGCACTCGTTGCACCTGGCGTCCACGTGCAGCACCTGCACGCGCCCGCCGCAAAGCACGGCCACATTGGCACGGTTGGGGCAAACGTCCACGCACGTCTCGCAGGCGGTAGCGCATTCCAAACACCGTCCCGCCTCCTGGCGGCAATCCGCGCACGGGGCTTCGTAAACCTTGCCGCGCTTTTGAAGCGCCTGCACGCGCTCGCCCGCGCCGTTCTCCGCCGCATAGGCGTCAAAGGAGACGCCGCAAATGGCGCGCGCGGCCAGCGCCGCGTCGGCGATGGCGCGCACCACCGTGTCCGGCCCGCCGCGCCCGTCGCCGATGGCGTAAACGCCGGGCACGTTCGTCTCCATCGTTTGCGCATCGGTGCGCGGCAGCCCGTTTGCATCCGTCTCCACGCCGAAGGCGGCGTACAGCGAGCCGTCCACCCGTTCGCCAATGGCGGCCAGAAGCGTATCGCATTCCACCGTCACTTCCTCCCCGGTCGGCTCCGGCCTGCGCCGTCCGTCGCTCCCGGGTGCGCCCAGGCGCATCTTGGCGCAGCGCAGCCGCCCCTGGGCAACCCCCAACGGCGCAAGCAGTTCGCGCATCACAACGCCCTCCGCCAACGCCTGCAAAAGCTCTTCCTCCGCCGCCGGCATCTCCCGCACGGTCCGGCGGTAGACGACCGTCACCCGCTCCACGCCCGGCGCGCGCAGCGCCGCGCGCGCGGCGTCCATCGCCGTGTTGCCGCCGCCTGCAACGACGACGTTGCGGCCCAGGCTGACCGCTTCCGGCGCTTCCTTGAACGCGCGCAGGAACGCGAGGGCCGGCACAGCCTCGCCTTCTTCCAGCGGCAGCGGAGACGCTTTGTGCGCGCCCACGGCCAGGACCACGGCGCTAAAGCCCTTATCCGCCAAATCCTGCGGCCCGCGCACGCACACGCCTACGCGCAGCGCCGCGCCGCTTGCGCGGCAGAGCGTTATATCGCTGTCAATTGCCGC
>DVLH01000141.1 GCA_018715585.1 Candidatus Aphodomonas merdavium | reverse complement strand
GGGCGTTCGCCGGAGCAGATGGGGACGATCTTTCGCTGCTGTATATTAGCACGCACGGCCAATTCGATGCCGACCAGACGCTCCCCGAGGGATCTGTTTTGCTTTCGGACGGCTCGCTGGAGGAGCGCATCGGCGCACAGGCGCTGGAGGCAATGTTCCAGGATGTTCCCGGGGAAAAGGTGCTCTTGGTGGACGCATGCGCTTCCGGCGCGCTCATCGGCAAGGGCGTGTCGCCGTCGGTCGGTTCCGCGCGCGTGCGCGCGGCGTTCCGGGGGGACGGGTTTCACGCGCTTGTTTCCTCCGGCGCCAACGAGCTCTCCTGGTATTGGCAGATGAACGCCAAAGAAGTTCCCACGGGGGCCAGCTATTTTACCGCAGCGCTGGCGGCGGGCGCCGGGCTGTACGGCTCTTTCCCCGCCGATCAAAACAGCGACAACGTCATCACACTCCACGAAATGTACACCTATCTGCGCACAAGCCAGCCCAGCTCCACCGCGCAAATCTATCCCCAGGAGGACGATCTTCCGCTGCTATGCTACAGCACGCAGAGCGAATCCGAGCAGGTGCTCGGGGATTTGACGGGCATTGTCTTTCAGCGCACGGCACTCAACCCGATCAATCCCGTCGTCACACTCTTTTATACCGCCACCGTTGAAACGCGCGTTGCATACAACATAACGCCATACGTTGACGGGCAATGGGATTGGGATAGCGCCGTGCTCCTGCCGGATGAAACCGAATGGGACGATGCCGCCAATCCGGCCGGCCAGGTTTTTCCCGGCCGCCGCCTTGCAGAGGTGGATCTGACCGGCATCCTACCGCAGGGCTGGCATTATGCGATGATCCACGTCGTCACGCTGACAGGCACCGAAGACAACACGCCCGGGGCCGTCTATGCCGGGCGCGTGCTGCATGCCAACGTTTCCGGCGACCCGGAACTGTCCGTGCGTGCTTCTTCTACTTGGCGCCGCGCTACAAGGCCGGAGTTGGAAATTTTCGTGGCCCATTCGCTCCCGTGCAGCCTGACCGTCACCATTGAAAACAGCGACGGGGAAACGGTAAAAACCCTAGCAGCGGCAGCTGGTACGCGGCCGGAAAGCCTCGTTCCAGAAGGGAGCTTGTTTTATTGGAACGGCACGCTGCGCGATGGCAGCGACGCGCCAGCAGGCAATTATTCCATCCGCATCACTGCCCTTGTTGGCGGTGAAACGTACGAAGCAGAGCGCGCAATCACGCTGGAATGAGCGCATAGGAAGGGCCAGCAGCCGCAGGAAAAAGATTGAATGTCATCCGTGGGCAAACAGATTTAAAACTTGCCAAGAACAAAGGCAGCCATGGCTGCCTTTGTTAACTGGAGCAACCGCCCTATTCCGCAGGAGTCGCCCTGAAATTCTATCCTTCTGGCGCCGCCTCATTCCCAAAGCGTCAAGTAGCCGGTTTCCCTGACGGAACGCTGCGGCCCATGGCGATTGTGCCCCAACGCCCCCACGCTTTGTCCCCCTGGCAAAAGCAACATGCAATCCTTTTCGCTTTCCTTACGGCATAATGCTTGCCGGTGGCGAAGCAGGCAGCACCCTCGTTGTTTCTCCATCGGCACACAAGGGTGTCCCTTATCACGCGCGAAAAGCCCGCCGGAGGATTTTCCGCCATTCCCGTGTTTCCTCTTTTTTCCGCCTTTCCCGGCGTCCCCCTTTGCTTAAGTTCCCACAGGCAGAGCCTGTCCTGCAGATCCCGGGTTGGTTTTGCCGTGCTTGCTATTCCAAACCGTCCTTTTCGCCCGGGAAAAGGCAGTTTGCCTCTTTGGCTAGGAGGGGCACGCCCCTTCAGGATTTTCCTGCGGCAGGCTCCTGCCCTGCGCCCCCTGCCAACGCTTGTAGATGGCGGCGGCAACCCACGAACGGGGGAGCAAGCGTCCCAGCCAGGCAAGCGCCCGGTTCAGCGCGCCGGGCACGTACAGCGCCTTTCCCCGCAGCGCGCGTGAAACCGTCCTGCGGGCAACCGTTTCCAGCGGGTTTGCCGTCAGCTCACCCCAAATCCCTTGCGCCTGCATGGCTTGCACCGCCTGTGGCGCCGTCGCCATGCCGCCCGGGCACAGCGCCATCACGCGCACGTTTTCATCCCATAATTCCCTGCGCAGCGCGGTGGCGAAATCGAGCAAAAAGCGCTTGGAGGCGGCGTACGTAGCCTTGAGCGGCATAGGGAAAAGGGAAGCGAGGCTGGAGACGAACACGAGCGTAAAGCGCCCGCCCGTCCGCCTACGCCGCAGCGCCGCGTGCGCTACGCGCAGCGCTGCGGCGTCGTTCAGCGCCACGATACCGGCGATCTTTTCCCGGTCCTGCTGCAAAAAACCGCCTTCAAAATCCACTCCCGCTACATCAAAAAGCATATCAAAGCGCACGCCTTTTTCGTCGATTTGCGAAAACATCGCGTCCACATCCCGCCCGTCCGTCAGGTCGCACACGGCGCCATCGACGGCGGCGTCAAACTGCCTGCGGATCCCTTCACAAATGCAGGAAAGCCCAGGGCCGTTGACATCCGTCAAAAAGAGGCGGTATCCGCGCCTGGCGCACTCACAGCTCAGCGCCCTTCCCAGCCCGCCTGCCGCTCCCGTAATCAAAACGTTCATAGCACGCCCCCTTTTGAAAGGCCGCAGAGGCGTTCGCTCAGTGCGAAAAGCCTCCGCCCGTCTTGCTCCGTAACGCGGCGGCTGTATCGCTGCTCCTTGCACAGGCGGTAATAAAGCCCTTGCGGCGCCGGTTCCTGACCGCACAAGAACAGGAACGTCCGCGCCGGCACGGCGGGCGGCGCGCCATGGCGCTTGCGAAACCGCCACACGGCGCGCACCACGCCGCCCGCCTTGTCGCCAATATCGGTGTTGACGAGCCCCGGGTCCACCACATAGGCGCGGACGCCGCAGGCGGCATAGCGGGCGTTAAATTCCCTGGCAAAAAGGAGTCCACAGAGCTTGGACTGCTTATACGCCGTCAACGGGTTATACCGCTTGCGCAGCATGACGTCGTCCCAGTGCACCCGCGCGCCCCGGTGGGACCCGCTCCCCGTGAGGATGAGCCGCCCGCCCGCTGCCTTGAGCTGCGGCAACAGCGCGTGCGCCAGCAGGAACGCGGAAAGATAGTTGAGCGCAAATTGCTGCTCATACCCTTCCTGCGTCGTCATATACCGGCTGCGCGCGCAGCCTGCGTTGCAAACGAGCGCATCCAGGCGGCCGCCGCTTTCCCGGTCCAGGCATTCGCCGATCTCCCGCGCCAGGCGGAGCGTCTCGCGCTGCTGCATAAGATCCGCCGCAAAAAAGCGGACGGACGCTTGCGGGGCGCTTGCGGCGATGGACAGCCGCGCTTTCTCGCAGTTTTCCTCGCAGCGCCCTACGCACAGCACGCGATACCCCTCGCCTGCCAGCGCGCGGGCCGCTTCCAGTCCAATGCCCGACGTCGCCCCCGTAATGGCTACCGTCTTCATTTTCTCGCCCCCTCTCCGCCTTGCCTCAAACCCCGGCGGTATAGCCGAACCATCCCCACGCATGCCAGAAGGGCAGCGCCCCCGCGCAGAGCATCGCAACAGCCATGCCCAGCAGGCTAAAACCCACAAATGTACCGAACGCAACCAGCGCCACCGTCCGCATGCGGCGCGCACGACCGGGTGCAAAACGAGGCGTTGCCGGGTCTGTAGGCAGCATGGGCTCGCCTCCCGCAGCGGCGATGGCATTGCGGCAAAACCGTCCGTATGCGCGCGGCAACCGCCACAGCAGCGCCGCAAAATAAACGCAGCCGACCGCCACCAACACGCTGAGCGCCGCCAGCGCCACCCCAAACACGGCCGCGCAGCCATAGGGCATCGGCGGCGTCAGCGCCCCCGCGCTCAGCCCGCCCAGAAGGCATACGGCCAGCGCCGCGCTCGCCGCGCACAGCGCCAGCATCGCCACGCCACAGGCGGCCAGGACCAGATAGAGCGCAAGCGCCAACACGCTCAGCGCATAAATCCCGGCGCGCGCCGCCGTTTTTCCGCCTCCCGCGGGCGCACGCCCCTCCGCGTCAAACTGCGCCGCCAGCTGCGCAGGGTCGCCAAGCCTTGCGCAGATTTCTTCCTGCGAAAAGCCGTCCGCCCGCTGGAAAGCGAAATGCTGCTCATATTCGGCAAGGATTTCTTCCCGCTCGCCGATCCTCCGTTTTTTCAGCTCGCTTTCCAGCACTGTCAAAAACTCAACCTTTGTTATCGTTTTCATCCTCCAGCATTGCCAACACCGTCCTGGCAAAATCGAGATACTCCGCCCGCTCCCGGCAGTATGTCTCCCTGCCCAGGCTGGTCAGGGCGTAATACTTGCGTGGCGGCCCGCCGCTTTCTTCTTGCAGGTACGTCGTTAAAAGCCCGTCGTTTTTGAGCTTTCGCAAAATGGGATAAATCGTCCCGCCAGCAATATCAATCCGCTTGGAAAGCTGCTGCGATATTTCATAACCGTAGCAATCGCGCTTTTGCAGCAGCGACAGCACGCACAGTTCCAGCACGCCTTTTTTCGTCTGCGCGTTCACGCGCCCCCTCCTTCCCGGTTGTGTGCCCGCCATGCTATTTATCGAATACTATTAAATTATATTTAGTAGTTGCGCTTTTGTCAATCCATCTGGCAAAAAGAAATAAAGCTTCTGCCGCGCGTGCGGGATACCGGCGGCACAGCGCTTTTCCTGGAAAACCCCCGCCCGCAAGGCGCCAAAAACAGCGAGGCGGCCGCCCCATCGCAGCCGCCCGCTTGATTAGGTGCGCTTATTTAATCGCGCTCCCATTCATAGAGCTTTCCGTCCGCCGCGTCCATCTCAAACTCATAGCGCCTGCCGTCGCTCTGCGCCTTGCCTTCATACCGCAGCGTATGCGTGTTGTCGTTAAGCTCCAGATCCAGCTCTGTCACTTCCACGTCCCCCTGTGCTGCCTTGAGCGCCGCCACCGCTTCCTCCGCGCTCATCACGCCTTCTCCCTGCGGGTACGTCTCCACGCCGTAGATTGCTCCGCTCTGCGCCTGCACCGTATACAGGCTCACTTCGCTCCCCTTGCGCACGAACACCTTCCATTCGTACTGCCCGTCGTCCCGCTCCAGCAGCGCGTATTCCACCGTGCCTCCCGCGCTCGCTTCCTCCGCGGCCGCCTCCGCTTCCGCCTGCGTCAGCGTTCCTTCGCCCGCCTTGCGGACGCTTTCATCCCGCTTCTCGATCCGGCTCACCTCGCCGCTCCACGCGTCTACCAGCACTTCGTAGCTTACGCTCCCGTCAATATATTCATACTCATAGTATCCATCGTCCAGATCCCATTCCTTCAGCCGGGCGCTTTCTCCTACGATTGCCCGCGCTTTCGCCTCCGCGGCCTCTTCTCCTGCCGCTGT
>DVLH01000140.1 GCA_018715585.1 Candidatus Aphodomonas merdavium | reverse complement strand
CTCGTGCCGTTCCACACGAAGCAGCAGGTCGTCGCGATCGATTCGTTCATCGCCATCTTGTTCATGTTCACAACGGGTTTTAGCATTGTTGTTTCCCCTCCTAATCATTGATTGGAACCCCGTTCCCAGTATAACGGGTTGGTACCATGCCCCCTTCCCGGCGCGCGGCCGGGCACAGGAAGGCTGCGGGGAAATACAAAACGCTTTGGAGCGCTGCTCCAAAGCGTTTTTCTTTTCTCCGCTGCTTTGCTTGCTCTTTGCGCGCTTCGGCGCGCAAACTCGCCCGCAGCTTTGCGAAGGGCTTCGCCCTTCGGGGGGACGTTTTGGGGCTCCGCCCCAATCCCCGGCAGGGGAATTCTCCCCCTGCACCCCCGCGTTTTGAGCGTTTCTTTTCTCCGCTGCCCGTTAGCGCGCGCTTCCGTCCTCGGGAAGGACTGGGCGCGGATAGTCGCTCAAATACGCTTCTAGCAGGCCGCATTCCTCTAACGTCTTCATCAGCGTATAACGGGTACGATAATCTTTTCCGCACCACATCGACAGGTTTAGCAGGTCCTGCGGGATATGCTCCTGCTGCGGCGTCGTCTCCCCGCCAAGGATGGTAAGCACGCGCCGGATCTCCTGCGCGGGCGGCAGCTGCGCCAGCACGGCACGGATATCGTCCGCGCGCTGCTGCACCGTGCGGATGCGCCGCTCCTGCTCCTCCCAGCTGAGGAAATCCTCCGGATTTTCGCGCATGATCTGCCGTCCGCCTTCCTCGCCGAAAGCGTAGCGCATCCAGCGTTCGCGTTCCTTGCGGGAGATGCGGTTTGCACGAATCGCATCGAGGTTCAGCGCCGTCAAATCCTCACGCGCAAAGCGCTCGTAAAACGGCCAGACCAGCAGCGTGGCCACGCCCACGGACGCGCCGTGCATCGGCGGCTTTTCGCCGCGCAAAATCATCATCATCTCCCAGTATTGGGCGATGTTATGCTCCACGCTCGCTACAGCGCGCGTATGGCCGATGATCATAATCGTGACCCCCGAAAGCAACAGTGCCTCAATCAACACCTGCATTCCCTTTTCCGTGCGGGCAGCGATCTCCTCCACGTTTTGCACCAGCGCATTGACGGCATCCATGACGATCCCCGCGCAGACGGGGCAGTACGCTTCGCCGTTGACGATCTGCCCTAGCTGCCAGTCCACCTTGGCAATGTACTTGCCCAGCACATCCCCCACACCGCTTGCAATCATTTCCATCGGCGCGGTGGAAAGCACGTCCAGATCGCAGACGATGACGTCCGGGCAGACGGCCGGACGCTGGATTTTCACGCCCCGATGCAGCAGCGGCGCGACAGCAGAAGCATATCCATCCATTGACGGCGCCGTGGCCACGGAGACAAACTTCAGCCCCGTGCGCGCAGCATTGATGCGCACAATATCGGTAACCGTACCGCTGCCGACGCTGACGAGAAACTCGGTCTGCTGCGTGATGGACAAAAGCACCTCGCCACACGCCCCGTCATCCGGCAGCGTTTCGCCCTCACGGTGCAGCACGCAGGCCGTCACATCAAATCCCGCGCCCACAAGCGCGCTTTCCACAGCATGCCCCGCAACGCGGTAGGTAACATCGTCAGCGACAAGCACGCAGTGCGTGCCCAGGCCGGCGTGCCGCACAAACTCCGGCACGCGCCCGATCAATCCCTTGCCGATGTAAATATCCTTGTCCACCGCACCATGCTGGCATGCACAATCGCATTGCAATCCGGACAGCGTCAGGCGCCCGCCTTCGCCGTAGGAAACGCTTACCGCCATCAGTCCTGTTCCTCCTTTGTTGCCATGTTCATCGTATTATTCGTGCAAGAAAACCTGCCGCAGCTGCGGCTGTGCGCCCGTTTGCGGGTCACGCTCCATCACCATAACGTCCTTCATGTATTCGTCCCATTTGCGGTTGACTTCGCTTTGCGCCTGCACGCGGCAGGCATGCTGTAAATCTTCGCACTCATAGTAGCCGAAAAGCTCGTCCCCCACGTTCCAAATGGTGTAGTTGTGGATACCCGCCTCGTTGAGCATCGCCGTCATCTCCGGCCAGATTGCGTCGTGCCTGCGGATGTATTCCGCAAGCATCCCCTCGCGCACGCGCGCTTTCCAGGCATATCGTTCCATGCTTTTCGCCCCTTTCTTCCTGTTTCATTGCTTATGCTTTCATTATATGATTGCCCCACGCGCCCGTCAATTGTTACTGTTTTTAAATTCCTTTAAAATCGTTCACGAACCGGCCATATTTTATGATAAAACCCTTGTTATACTTCCTCACGTAGACAAAGCAAAGGAGGCTTTAGAATATGAAAACCAATTCTAAATGGATGAAATGGCTTTGCGCTGCGTTAGCAGTTGCAGTCGTTGGCGTTGGCGGATGGACAATTGCAAATCAGAACACGGCCGCCTCCGCCGAGAGCGTGTTGTTGCAGAATGCGGCTTCCACAGCCGATATGCTGGAGAGCCCCTTCAAGGCAGCCTATGAAAAGGCTAGCCAGTCTGTTGTTGGTATCGAAATTTCCACGGGAACTTCCGTTGCCAACGGTCGTATCTCCTCTCTGACGGCATTTGTTGGTTCCGGCGTCGTCGTCAGCGATGACTCCTACGTCGTCACCAACAACCATGTCATCGAGGATGCTGACAGCATCTTCATTATCGTCGGCGAGGAAGAATATCCCGCTGAGCTCGTCGCAACCGACGCTGATAGCGACGTAGCCGTGCTGCTGTGCAAGGACCTTGACGTGCCTGCCGCCACCCTCGGCGACTCGGATCAGCTCTCCGTCGGCGATTGGGCGCTTGTCATCGGCAACCCGCTGGGCGAAGCGTTCAGCAACACGTTGACCGTCGGCGTCGTCAGCGGCCTGGGCCGTGATGTCAGCTCCGTTGGTGCGGACACGGACGTCACCAACTTTATCCAGACAAACGCTGAAATCAACTCCGGCAACAGCGGCGGCGGACTGTTCAACATTAACGGCGAGCTGGTTGGCATCACGTCCATGAAGCTTTCCAACAACGGTTACTTTGGTTCTGCAGCCATTGAAGGTATCGGTTTTGCCATCCCGATTAACACCGTCAAAGACGTGGCGGATGATTTGATCGAGTTCGGCGAGCGGCAGTATCCGCGCATCGGCGTGACTGTCCGCGATATCGAAAGCAACAGCGACGAACCGACAGAGGAAGTGCTACCGCGCAGCATTTGGGTCGTTGAAGTGGAAAAGGACAGCCCTGCTGAAGAAGCTGGCATTGAAGCGAACGACCTGATCGTTGAAGCTGATGGTGAGCGCGTGTATACCAGCAGCGAGTTGCAAGACGTTATCCGCGGCCACGCCGACGGCGAAACGGTTTCCATCACCGTCTACCGTATCCCGAACCTGACGCAGATCCGCGCGGATGAAGATATCCCCGAAGGCGAATACCTCACCTTTGACGTGGAAGTCAGCGTAGATTAACGCGCAGCAACCCAAAACGGCCGCCCTTCGGGGCGGCCGTAGTGCATTAAAAGCTTATTGAGAACAGAAGCGGATTGCCCCCCTTTCTGGAAAGGGGGCAATCCTTCCCGCTAAAACCGGCGTCATACCGGTTTTTTTATTTGCGCAAAAGCCGGTTGCGCAAATGGCCATGGTCCACACGCGGCCTTTCTCATTTTCCCCGCCTCTTCCACAAAGGCACCTGCCTTTTGTGCGCCGCACCGCAAACACAGCGCGGCATTTATAGGCGCGGCTTTCTCCCTGCTTGTCGCTTTCTGTTGCCGGCCGGCGCTTTGCACAAGCGCGCGCCGCGGGAGGCCCGCGTGCGTTGCAGCACGCCGCCCACATGCTGGCGCGCTCCCCCCAATTGATTGGCCCGGACAGGGTGTCAACGCCT
>DVLH01000139.1 GCA_018715585.1 Candidatus Aphodomonas merdavium | reverse complement strand
CAAGCCGCTTTCGTAAGCAGGAGTTCCGTGCTTTCCAACGAAAATTAAAAAAAACAAATAAAGGAGAGTGCATCATGAAAAAGTTTCTTTCCATCTTCCTGGCAGTTGTAACCCTGCTGAGCTGCGCGGTTTCCTTCGCCGCTGCTGAGTCCACCGACGCCAAGACGAGCGCGGAAAACCGCGTTTACTCCGAAGGCGAATTCGACTACACCACTTTGGAAACGCCGG
The DNA here is from genome assembly GCA_018715585.1 of Candidatus Aphodomonas merdavium. Lineage (GTDB taxonomy): Bacteria > Bacillota > Clostridia > Christensenellales > Aristaeellaceae > Aphodomonas > Aphodomonas merdavium. The sequence goes on along the minus strand of DVLH01000139.1, from coordinate 6,999 downwards.
TGCTGCTGACCTCCTTCGGCCAGAGCGCGGACGTCTCCATGCTCAACGCGCTGTTTAAAAAGCTGGACGAAGAGGTGGACTATACCTTCGAGCCGCTTGCCACCGCCGAAGAAGTCGCGCAGTATAAGACGGTCATCATCGCTGCCGGCATGAGCTCCAAGGGCCTTGGCGCTGCAGGCATCAGTGAAGAGAGCGAATTCAGCCGTGCGGAAGAGATTATCAACACCGTCAAAGAAAATGACATCACCGTCATCTTCGCACACCTTGGCGGCTCTGCCCGCCGTGGCGCTAAGTCCGACCAGTTTGCGGATATGGTGCTGGGCATCTCCTCCTACCTGATCTTCGTGGAAGAAGGCGACCTGAGCGATCACAAGTTCTCCAACTATGCGATCAACAACAACCTGCCCTACACGGCCATCTTCACGATCGTCGACGCTCTCGAGCCCCTGAACGAAATGTTCTAAGCTTGGGCGAATCCCTCCCGGACGTCCAAAGATAGCTAGGGGCACAGCCCTCGTTTGGCTGTGCCCCTGAATTTTAGAAAGCAAAGAGGGAGAGAAGCTTTGGATATTGAATTCATCGTCCTGCTTTCCATGCTTGCGGTATTCCTTCTGGGCAATTTTCTGCTAAAGCTCCCTGTGAGCCTCTCCATGATTGCCGGAGCCATTGTGGGCGCGCTCGTGGGAGGCGAAGGAATTCCGCTGCGGCATCTGTTTGAAGGCACCTTCACCTATATCGATACCATCCTGATCATTGCTACGGCGATGATTTTCATGACGGTTATCCAGGAGTCCGGCGCGTTGGAAGCGCTGAACGCCGCGATTGTCACCCGGTTTTACAAAAAACCCGCGATTATGCTGATCCTGCTGATGTTCATGATCATGTTCCCGGGCATGATTACCGGCTCCTCGACGGCCGCCGTCCTTAGTGCTGGAGCGCTCGTGGCGCCTGCGCTGATTCTCATCGGCATCCCCAAAGCCAACGCCGGCGCTATCCTGGCCATCGGCTCCATCATGGGCATGGCCGCGCCGCCGGTCAATATCCCCGCCATGCTGATCTCCGGCGGCGTGGATATGCCGTACATCGGCTTTGAAGGCCCACTGTTTCTGGTGACGATTCCCTGTGCGGTTTTTGCGGTGCTGTTTCTCGGCCTGCGCTACTGCAAAAATCTGGAGATTGATAAGATCAAAGCCGAGCTGAATCTGGAAATTGGGCGCAAATACGGCTTGAAGCTGTATATCCCGATCGTCGTGCTCTTTGTGCTGATGGTCACCACGCGCCTTTTGCCCAGCGTCATGCCTGCGCTGGGAACGCCGCTAATTTTCCTCATCTCCGCTGTGATTGGCCTTTTTACCGGCCGCAAGTTCGCTGTGGTGGAAAAATGCAGTGAGTCGATGAAAACGACCATCCCTGTGCTCGGCAAGCTGATGGGCGTGGGAATGTTCATCCAGATACTCACGCTCACGGGCGCGCGCGGATGGATCGTCGTCAGTTGCCTTGGCCTGGGGCTTACGCTGCTGTACGCGGCGGTGTGCATCGTCATGCCGGCGTTTGGCGCCGTCAGCTCCTATGGCGCCGCAACGGTGATGGGCGTTCCGTTCCTGCTCGTGCTGTTGGATACGGGCGATCAGGTTGTCATTGCTGCGATGCTTTCGTTTATCTGCTGCCTGGGCGATTTGATGCCGCCGACGGCGCTTGCCGGCAACTACGCGGCGCAGATCGTCGGCCTAAAGTACCGCTACGTTCTCAAGCATTGCGTGGTTCCCTTCCTTGTTTGCGTAGGCGTAGGCCTGATCTGTCTGCTCAAGGCCGGGTCTCTCGGCTTTTTGACCTGAAAGGGGAAATGATATGCTGAAATACATTTATTTGGGTATCATTGTCCTGTTATTGGCGCTGATCTTGAAGAACATGTTCCGCGAAAAGTCGGTGTATTTCAAGATCGACGCTGCGTTGGTCATCGTTCCGCTGGTACTGCGTCTATTGTTGATCAAGTGAGGCTGCCATGAAGAAAATAAAGCTGGAGAAACATCATCTTATCACTGCCGGCCTGCTTGTCCTTTGCGCCGCCTGCATTGTGTCCCTCTCCGTCCAGTTTCTTTCCATGCGCGAAGAGGAACCCATCTATCCGGGCCCGGGCGTAACGTCCGTTGAAATGCTCAGCGATTATTATCCTGACTTGGCCGGCAGCAACGGCGATACCAAAATTTACGTGCTCGATAGCGGCGTGGAAGGCCCTTCCATGCTTGTGCTGGGCGGGACGCATCCCAATGAGCCTTCCGGTTTTATTACCGCCGTATTGCTCATTGAAAACTGCGAGCCGCAGGCGGGAACGCTCTATGTCATTCCGCGTACAAACCACAGTGCGTTCACCTGCAACGACCCGCAGGAAGGTTCCCCCATGCGCTTTACGATTGAAACGCCTGGCGGCGAGCGCTGGTTCCGCTTTGGCTCCCGCGCGACCAACCCGGTGGACCAGTGGCCCGATCCGGAAGTGTACGTGCACGCCAGCTCGTCGCAGCGCCTCTCGGGCTCCGAAACCCGCAACATCAACCGCGCCTATCCTGGGCGCACCAACGGCAACTTTACGGAGCGGTTAGCGTACGGCATTACGGAGTTCATCCGCCAAAATGACATCACCATCACGGTGGACCTGCACGAGGCTTCTCCCGAGTACCCGACGATTAACGCGATGGTGGCGCATGAGGATGCCATGCTTTTGGCTTCGCAGGCGTCGATTAACATGCAGATTGAAGGCATGAATATCGGCCTGGAGCCGTCTCCCACGAACCTGCACGGCCTAACCCACAGGGAGCTGGGCGACTATACCGATACGCTTGCACTGCTGATGGAGACGGCGAACGCCTCCCAGGGCCGGCTGCATGGAAAGATGACGCCGGAGCTCGTTGTGACCGGCCAGGATAAATACTATTACCGTGCCGGCCTCTACGGTGCGCTGTATGTCGACTTCCCGGAAACCGGCATCCCGCTGGATGTCCGCTGTGCCCGCCACTTGACGGGTGTTGTGCAGATTGCCAACGCCTATGGCGAAATTGGCGGTGAAAAAGGTATCCTGGATTTAGGCGACGTGCCCTCCTACAGTGAGATCATCGATACCGGCATTGCTGTATACTTGGATCCGACGATTGATGGATGGGGAGAGAGTTGATGAAAAACGGAAGTAAGCGTATACTTTGTGTGATTTTTGCTTGTCTGATGTTTTTGGGGACCTGTAGCGCTGAGGCACCGGACTCCGATACGGTTATCATCAACGGGGTTGAATATGAGCGCGACGGCTGGGGCGTCAAAGAGCCTGAGAGCGATGTTGATATCGAAACGGCTACGCTGTCCGACTTTGGCGATTTCTTTAGCGAGAGCTACCCGGTGGAAAAATCCTCCTATTATTTAATGGAGGGAACGGAATACGAAGTAGAAGTCGTTGAGATCCAATCCGAAACGGAAGGGCCCGTGGTCTACATCGTTTCCGGAATCCATGGCGACGAGCGCGCGGGCTGGTATACCGGCACGCTGCTCAAGGAGATCACGATCAAGTGCGGCACGCTCTATGTCATCGCTCCGCTGAACACGTATGGCGCACGGGAACATGTGCGTTATTGCTGCGAGGAGGACATTGACCTCAACCGCAGCTTCCCCGGATCCGCCGATGGCAACACGGGGGAGCAGATTGCCAACGCTGTCTTTACGGACATTGAAAGCAAAGCGCCCGATTTCGTCTTTGACCTGCACGAGGCACGGAGCACGGGGGAAAAATCGGACTTCTTGGGCTCCTGCCTGATTTATACGACGCTGGAAGGCATTGACGAGATGTTCATGGACATGCTGTTTGCCACGCAAATTGGCGACCTTTGCTCGGAGCCTTTCTCGTATAACTCTCCTGGCCCGATTGGCAGCATCAACAACACCGTGGGCAACACGCTCCACATCCCCGTCGTCACGGTGGAAACGTTCCGCGGCTATGAGATGTCGCGCCGGATTGCGGACCAATTGGCGATTGTGCACTATGTCCTGACCTACTATGGTATGACGGAATGAAATGAACGTACCGATTTGGGTTACTGCCGGTTTAGGGGCTCTCTTCCTCCTTTATTTGGCGGGAGAGAGCCTATTGGCGGCAAGTTATCGAAAAAGAATAAAGCATATCGTTCATGTGAACGGCATCCGCGGCAAGTCGACGGTAACGCGCTTAATTGGCGCCGGGCTTGCGGCGGGTGGTTTGCGGACGATCACCAAGACCACCGGCACGCTGCCGATGGTCATTGATGCATCTGGCGTTGAGACGCTGATCAAGCGCAGGGCGCCGGCAAACATCCGGGAGCAGTTTTTTCTGCTGCGCAAGGCTGCCAAGAGCCACGCGGACGTGCTGGTGATTGAATGCATGGCGATTCAACCGCAGCTGCAGTACGTTTGCCAGCATCGGATTCTTCGGGCGGATATTGGCGTTATTACCAACGTCCGCTATGACCATACGGACGTGATGGGCGAGACGCTGGAGGAAATCGGCGACGCGCTGATGAACACGGTGCCCCGCAACGGCGTGGTGGCAACGGCGGATGAGACTTTCTTTGGGCGGCTGGAAAAGAAGGCGGAAAGCTTGGGGTCTCGGGCGATTCTGGCGCGGCCACAGGAGGAGAAAACGCCTTCCGGTTTCCCGGAGAACGAGGCGCTTGCGCTGGCGGTTTGCCAGGAGCTTGGAGTCGATCCTGAAACGGCGGAGGCGGGGATGGCCACCTATCATCCCGATCCGTATGCATTTTCCGTGCATCCGTTTGGCACCAATGTGTTCTTAAACGCATTTTCCTGCAACGATGTGGAATCCACCGAGCGGGTCTACGCGATGGCGAAAACGCAGCTTCAGCGCGGTCTGCCGCTTGTCCTCTTGGTGAATGACCGCGCGGACCGCCCGGAGCGCACGAAACAGATGATCCGCCTCGCACAGCAGTTACAGCCACAGGAGGTGTTCCTGCTTGGCGCCCATAAGGCATACCTGCGCCTGATGCTGCGCCGCAAGCTACCGGGAACGCCCGTGCACAGCCTGAAAAACGAGCGGGCGTTCAGCGAGGATACATGCCGGAATGCCTGCATTTTGGCCGTGGGTAACATCAAGAACGAGGGGATGAAGCTGATGGAGCGCTTGAACGGGCAAGGAGAGGAAAACCATGTACGATAAATGGGTGTTCATTGGCGTTCTGGTCAGTTTTGCCTTTAGCGAGCTGACGGGCATTACGCCGGGCGGCATTATCGTCCCGGCCTATCTGGCGCTGAACCTGACCGAACCCCGCCGTGTCGTCGCGACGGTGCTGATTTCCCTGCTTGTCTTTGGGCTGATGAAGCTTTTAGAGCAGGTGTTCATCCTCTATGGCAGGCGGAAGTTTGTGCTGGCCGTTTGCCTCTCCTTCGGGCTGACGGCGCTGTTCCAGACGCTACCAGGCGTCGGATATTTTTTTGACGTCATCGGTTGCTTGGTGCCGGGCATTTTCGCCCGTGAGCTGGACAGGCAAGGGGTCGTTAAAACCATGGCAGCGCTCGTGGTCGTGGTTGGTTTGCTGGCGATGATGATGCAGTGGGTGGGACTCCTATGAAGAATCTAACGGAGCGAAAATTACGCTTTTCTCTCCTGCTGCTCGCTGCGGTGTTGGCGGTTTATTTTGCCACCGCTGTCCATCTTGGAACGCAAAGGGTCTTTGTGCCGGAGCGGTCCGTCATGCTCGATGCTTCCCGCAGGATGGAGCGTTGCATGGAGGCAGTGAAGCAGCTCAAAATTGAAAGAGGCATTCCGATTGACACGACGGAGGATGTCCATGAGACGGGCATGCTGGGCACCTCATATACGGCAATTACCACGACCCTCGGTGCGCTGGAAGCGAAGCGAACCACTGCCAACCCCGATATGGCGGCGCTGTGCGTGCGGCTTTTGAGCGAATGCGGCGTGAAGGCGGGGGACCGCGTGGGCTGTTCTTTTTCCGGCTCGTTCCCGGCAATGAACATCGCCGTAGTCTGCGCGCTGGATGCGATCGGCGCGACGACCGTCTATGTCAGCTCCATTGGCGCGTCGACCTATGGCGCCAACCAGGCGGAGCTGACAAGCCCCGAAATGCTCCATCATCTCTATTTGAACGGGTTGATTCAAGAGGATTCTGCTGCCATTACGTTTGGTGGTGACGAAGATTTGGGGCTAAATATGAACATCGCAGGTTTTCCGGAGGATGAAATCGCGTTTGAGGACATGCTCCGCCGCTATGAGGAAGAAGGCCTGACGATTACAAAAGTCGAGAATTTGGAGGATAACATCCGCTGGCGGATGGAGCTGTTTGGCGAGATTGATTGCTTTGTCAACGTGGGCAGCAACGTGACTGCGACGCGCGACCTAGAAAACTCGCTTGGCTGCGGCATTCTCGTCAAGCCCACGTCGTTGCGCGTTGTTCCAGGAAATGGCCTGGTGCTGCAATATTTAGCCATAGGCGTTCCGGTTGTGCATCTTTTGGATATAAAAGCGCTTTGTGCGCAAAACGGCCTCGCCTTTGACCCGGCGCAACTTCCAGGAATCGGCACGTCTGCGATCTATTTTCAGGAGAAGCCGCCGGTTCCGCTGCTGATCTTTGGAATTGGCGTTGTGGTTTGCTTGCTGGTGCTGATTCGCTTTTCCAAGAAATTCCTTGCATTGCTGCAAAGCCTTGAAATTACGGTTGCTAGGCAATGGGAGCTCTCGCTTGGCTGGCTTTTGGTGGGGCTTGGTGTAGCCATGCCGGCCATGTTTACGGTCTATAATATCGGTGTGTATGACAGCCTTTATCAAGCGCTGGCGGAAAACAATAGCGGCTATTTGATCCTAGCGGCCTTTCAGCTGCTGCTGCTCAATGTTTTTCGCGCGCTTCCCCATTATATCGGGGCATTTTACATCGTGGATGCCATTGCCGTTTCGCGCAAGGGATTGCTTTGCACGGTGATGAAGCTGTTGCTTTTTTTTCCGTTGATCCTCATTGT
>DVLH01000138.1 GCA_018715585.1 Candidatus Aphodomonas merdavium | reverse complement strand
GGAGATTCTGGGCGAGGGAGGCGTGGTGACGGGTATCCGCCTACAGCGCATGCAGCCCGGCGACTTCGGCAAGGACGGCCCCCGCTGGGTGAGCCCGGTGGAAAACGGCGAGTTCGTGCTCGCCTGCGACGGCGTGGTGCCCGCGATCGATCAGGAGCTGGATGAATATTTCATCAACGCCGTGGAGGAGCGCGTCACGCCGTATCTCGACGTCAACCGTTTCACCGTCAAGACGCGGAGGGAGGGCGTGTTCGCCGGCGGCGACGCCAACCCGCACCGCGCCAATGTCGTGATTGAAGCCATCGCCGACGGCAAGCGCGCCGCCGTCAACATCGACCGCTATCTCGGCGGTACGGGCGAGCTGCACAAGGGCGAGCCCATCGAAATCCCCACCATTCCCGACGAGGTGGTGGAGGAACATCCACGCTTCCCCATCAAAACGCTTTCGCCCGAAAAGCGTTGCGACAATTTCGACGAGGTGGTTTGCGGCTATCACCGGCTGGATGCTATGGCCGAATCGCTGCGCTGCCTGCACTGCGATAGGAGGTAAGGGCATATGATCAACCTGACCATTAATCAAAAGCCCGTGGCTGTTCCGGAGGGAACCACCATCCTCGAAGCGGCGCGGAGCATCGGCATCGATATCCCCAACCTGTGCTATATGAAAAAAGTGCACCAATATGGCTCCTGCCGCATTTGCGTGGTGGAGGTGGAGGGCATGCGTAACCTGCAGGCCTCCTGCGTAGCCAAGGTGCGCGAGGGCATGGTGGTGCATACCAACAGCGCCCGGGTGCGCAAACACCGCAAAGTGCTCTATGAGCTGCTTTTGTCCAACCACTCCAAGGATTGCCTCTCCTGCGGGCGCAACCAGAGCTGCGAGCTGCAGGCGCTGGGCGAGCGCCTGGGCGTTACCGAGTGCCGCCTGGCGGGCGAACAGCCCGAGCGGTTTGTGGACGTATCGCCCGCTATTACGCGCGACACTTCCAAATGCGTGCTGTGCCGCCGCTGCGTGACGGTGTGCCGCAACGTGCAGGAGGTGGGCGCCATCGGCGCGCAAAACCGCGGCTTCGATACGGTGATCAGCCCGGCCATGGGCCTGCCGCTTAACTCCACGGCCTGCGCCATGTGCGGCCAGTGCACGGTGGTGTGCCCCACGGGCGCGCTGGTGGAGACGGACGGCCTGGAACGGGTGTGGAAGGCGCTGGCCGACCCCACCCTGCGCGTCGTAGTGCAGACGGCACCCGCCGTGCGCGCGGCGCTGGGCGAGGCGTTCGGCTACCCGGTCGGCACGTGCGTCACGGGCAAAATGGCGTCTGCGCTGCATGAGCTGGGCTTTGACGACGTATTCGACACCAACTTTGCCGCCGATTTGACGATTCTCGAGGAAGGCACGGAGCTGCTCGGACGGCTGGAAGCTGCGCTGACGGGCGGAAAAGCGGCCCTGCCGATGATCACCTCCTGCTCTCCGGGCTGGATTAAGCATATCGAGCATGCGTTCCCGGATGAGCTGGACCATCTCTCCAGCTGCAAATCGCCGCATACCATGCTGGGAGCGCTGGTGAAGAGCTACTACGCGCAAAAGCTGGGCATTTCGCCCAAGAACCTCTTTGTTGTGTCCGTCATGCCCTGCACCGCAAAAAAATACGAGATACAGCGGCCTGAAATGGTCAACGCGGGCGGCGTGCCGGATGTGGACGCTGTGCTCACCACGCGCGAGCTGGCCCGGATGATCAAGACGGCCGGCATTGACTTCCGCTCCCTGCCGGAGCGCCCGTTTGATGCGCCGCTGGGCCTATCCACGGGCGCGGCGGATATCTTCGGCGTGACCGGCGGCGTGATGGAGGCCGCGCTGCGCACCGTTTATGAACTCGTTACCGGGCGGGAGCTCCCGTTTGAAAACCTGCACGTGCCCCCCATCGAGGGGCTGGAGCAGATCAAGACCGCGTCGCTAACGCTTTCGGACACGCTGCCCGACTATCGCTACCTGGAAGGCGTGGAGGTCAAGGTGGCCGTCACCTCCGGGCTGGCCGGGGCGGACGTGCTGCTGCGTGAGATCGCGCAGGGCAGCTCGCCATACCACTTCATCGAGGTTATGGGCTGCCCGGGCGGATGCGTCAGCGGCGGCGGCCAGCCGCGCACGGATGTGGAGGACTTCCGCGCGCTGCGCTCGCAAGCGCTTTACGCCGAAGATGAGGGCAAGCCGCTGCGCAAGAGCCACCAGAACCCGGACTTGCTCAAATTGTACGAAACCTACCTGGGCGACGTGGGCGGCCACCTGGCGCACGAGCTGCTGCACACGCATTACACCCCGCGGGGATTGTACAACGAACGCATGCAATAAAATGGCGATTCCGGGCGAAGGCCCGGCGGAAAAGGCCGCGGGAAGCGGCCTTTTTTTGTAGAAAGAAAACTGTCCGCAAGCGGCGAGAAAAAACCTTTGGCGATCAAAGGGAATCCCTTGAAGGCGGAATTGCAAACGGGAGATCGTATTTGCTACGAATTGCCGCAGGGAGGCATT
>DVLH01000137.1 GCA_018715585.1 Candidatus Aphodomonas merdavium | reverse complement strand
TGCCTTCCTGCTTTCTTGCTGCCGCGGGCAACGCAAAGCACTTTGAAACGGAAGCGCTCCCTCGCCCACACAAGGAAGCGGTAGACGGGATTCGGACCCGCGACATCCACCTTGGCAAGGTGGCACTCTACCACTGAGCTACTACCGCAAACGGTGCCTTGGGGCGGAATCGAACCACCGACACTGTGATTTTCAGTCACATGCTCTACCGACTGAGCTACCAAGGCATAATGGCGACCCGGAAGGGGCTCGAACCCTCGACCTCCAGCGTGACAGGCTGGCATTCTAACCAACTGAACTACCGGGCCAGAATGGGAACAACAGGGCTCGAACCTGTGACCCTCTGCTTGTAAGGCAGATGCTCTCCCAACTGAGCTATGCTCCCAAACAGGGCGCCAGGCGAGCGCTGCGCGACAACAATAGATATATTACTCGATATCCCCCTGTTTGTCAAGAGGGACGTTTGGATATTTCTGCAAAAATCATTCGGCTTTGCGCCTTTTACTGCGGCAAAGGACGTGTGATTCTGCGAAAAATAGAGGCGGCCAAGCATTGATTTTGCCCGGCCGCCTCGCGCGTCTTTCTACGCGCTTTCTCCATTAAAACTTTCTTCCACCGCCACCGCCTCGCGTTCTGCCGCCGCCAAAGCCGCCGCCTCTGCCGCCAAAGCCGCCGCCAAAACCGCCACCGCGCGACCTGCCGCCGCCAAAGCCGCCGCTCCGAGGCGGGCGAGGAGGCCTAGGGCCGCCGCCCATCGGCGGCCGGGGTGGGCGTGGGGGACGCGGGCCGCGCATCGGTGGGCGCGGGGGACGCGGACCACGGTGGAACCAGGGGCCGCCGAAAAAGGGCATCCAACCGAACAGACAACCTGCAGCTCCGCCAAACAGCCGTCCCACAATGGCCAGAATGACCACAATAATTATGAGGATTCCAATAACACTCAATATGCCAAAGCCTCCTTCTGATCTACCCGCAGACGGCACGGGCTCCATAACGGCCCGCTGTTGCACCATCTGTTCCTCTTCTCCGGAGGAAATAGCCTGCACATCGTCAAGCGATAAGCCATAAATTTCCGCCACACGCTCGCACAGCCCTTCATAGGCCGCACGCAACCCGGCGGAATATTCCCCCTGTGCAAAGAAATCCAATGCCAGGTCGTCCACAATATTCAGGGCACCGGACACTGTCAGCCGCTTTTCAATGCCTTCCCCCAGCGTGATCCAATACTCCCGCTCGCCTACGGACAGCAACAGCAACACGCCGTTGCCCTCTTCCATGTCGCCGATTCCCCAGCTATTAAAGAGCTGATAGCCATATTCTTCGGCTTCAATGCCGTCAAAAAATTCAACCGCTACCACAACGACCTGCGCCGTCGTCGCTTCGTCCAGCTTGGCGCCCAGCGCCAGCATCGCATCCCGGTCCGCACTGGAAATCACGTTTGCATAATCGTTAACGTAGATATCCTCCATCGGTGCTTCGGGAATAAGGGCGCCCGCCGTTAAAGGCAGCGTTAAACACAGCAACAGCGCCAACAGCAACGCGCATTTTTTCATTGAAAGCCCTCCGGTTTTTGCAGCAGCAGGCGTGCGGGAAGCCGGTTATAAACCTGCCTTGCCTCCGCTATCGCGTCGTTATAGGCCTGTGCCGCGCGCTCCAGCTGCAACTGCGAGCTGCGCAGTTCATCCATCGCCGAAAGCAGCAGCCGTGCATCCGTTCCGTCCACCTCCGCCTGCAGTGCAATATACACCGCCTCCGAAAGGGAGGAAAGGCGCAAATTGGCCTCATACATCGCCTGCACGCCGTCTGCCTCCAGCACCTCGTCGCGCGCCTTTTGCAGCTGCTGTACAGCATCGCTCTGGGGCAGATAGCGCTCGCCCAGCGTGATGAGATTGCTGGCCTTTCCCGCACGCTCTGCCAGGATTTGCTCGACGGCAGGCAAGTTCAGCTCCGCCTCTGCAACGGCTGCCCGCAGCGCATTGCGGTTCCCACAATACACGCCCAGCAGCACGCATACGGCAAGCACGGCAATTCCTACCGCCTTTGGCAGCCTGTTGAGCTTTTCTTTCATGTATACTCCCTTCTATTGCGCCTCAGACGGCGGGAGGCGGCGGCGTGGATCCATCGCGCATCGCCAGCAGCTTTGTCTTCAGTTCGTCCTCCATCTCGCGCAGCTTTGTCTCCGCCTCGGCGCGCTTGCGGCGTCCCTCTCCCTGGATGGACTCCACCTCGGTGAGCGTGTCAATGAGCGCTTTGTTCGTCGCCGTAAGCGTTTCAATGTCCACAATGCCGCGCTCCACCTCGCGCGCGGTGGCAACGGTCCCTTCCTTCAGCTGCTGCGCATTTTTCAAAAGCATCTGGTTGGTAGCATCATTGACAGCCTGCGAAGCGCGCTGCGCGTTGCGCGAGTTTTCCAGCCCCAGCGCCAGCACCATCTGGCTCTTCCACAGCGGCAGCGTATTCACAAGCGCGGAGTGGATTTTATCCGCCAGCAAGGCGTTGTTATTCTCCAGCAAACGAATTTGCGGGGCCATTTGGATGCTGATCTGCCGCGTCAGCTCCAGGTCAAAAATCTTTTTTTCAAACCGGTCGATGGCGGCGGCAAGATCGTTGGCGGCCTGCGCGTCAGCGGGATCGCCCGTTTCTTCGGCTTTCTTTCTTGCCTGCTGCAGCTCGCCGCTGCGCAGCGTTTCGATTTTCTCCTTGCCGGCCAGGATATAAAAGCACAGCTGCCGGTAATACTCCACGTTTTCGTCGTAGAGCCTCTCGAGCATGGCGATATCCTTCAGCAGGCCGATGCGATAATCCTCCAGCCGGTTGGCCACCTCATCCACGGAAACGGTGACCTTATCATAGCGCGCCTTCAGGTTGGCAATCTGACTCGCCCCCCGGCGGAAAAAGCTAAAGAGCCCCTTTTTTTCCTCGCCCGGCTGAAAGCCTTGCAGCTGGGTCACGAGATCGGCGAGCGTATCGCCCATCTCGCCCGTATCCTTTGTGCGGGCATTGGCCAGCGCCGCATCGGCAAACACGGTCAGCTTCTGCTGTGCCGCGGCGCCATATTGCAGCACCTCCGACGCGTTGGTGACATCGATCTGCCCGGCGTATTGACGCACTGCCTCCTGGTCCTTCGATGAAAGCTGGGAAAGCGTAATATCTTCCGGCGCTTTCACGTTTGCCGTAGTTTCCAGTTTCGCGGATTCCGTCGCCTCTTGCATCGTGATTCCTCCCTATCCGTCAATCGTTGTCGGGCGTCTTTCCCTGTGCCGGCGTTTCGTCCATGGAAAAGCCGTCCCCTTTCATCATGCCCTCCAGCACGTCCATTTCTACGGCTACGTCGAGATAATTGTGCTCCTCCAACGCCGTCAACTGTTTTTGAAACGCGCTGTTGATCTGCGGCAACAGCCTGTCCGTGCGCTCGCAGATAGCTTTTGCGTTCTTCTCATCCATATCGCCGCGCTGTTCAATCATAGCGCGGTTGTTAAGGATCTTGCGCGTGGTGGGCAGGTAGTAGCGCAAAAACGTGCGCAGCCGGTCATACAATTCCGGCTGTTCCTCAAGCTTTTGCAAAATCTGCCCGCACGTCTGGTCAATTTCTCGGATGCACTGCGACACAGCTTCGTCGGCGATTCCCTCGTCCGTCTTGCGAATGGCAGCGAGCTCCTTGCGCGCTTCCTGCAACAGCTGGTCGCACTGCGCATCCCCCGTGCTCGGCGGTGTTTCCTTCACCTCGACGGGCACGCCGCGAAATATCCTTTTGCCAATCTGAAACGCCAACAATGCCAACAGGGCCGGCCATAAGTAGCTCCAAAATGATGCCACCCGCCTTGACATCGTAAACAGCAGAAAGACGACGCCTGCCAGGGCATAGGGCATTCCGGAGGCGCGCAGCTGCGTTCCGTCCCCTGCTGCCTTGCCTTGTGAGTTTTTCTTTTTCAAAGCACGTCCTCCTTCCACGCAGGATATTATACACCAACCTTTTTTTGCAAACAAGGCGGAAAACGCTGTTTTCAGCGCCCCTTATGTGGTTTGCAGCCGCGCTGCGGCCGCGGGAAGGCATACGCCTTCCCGCACCGCAGGCGGCTTTAGCAGCGCGGTTGCGGATAAAGCGGCAACGGCGGAGGACACGGCGGCGGGCATGGCGGCGGGCATTCCGGCGCACGGCGGCCGCACGGCTCCAAGCGTACCATGTAGACGTCCACCCAAACTTCCAGCCGCACGTCAAAGACGGGTTCGCACGCCGAACAGCAGGCGCCTACCAGCCGCACGCCGGCCAGCGCCATCAAGCTGCCGCCGGGAGCGCACGCACACACCGGCGCACGCACGCGCACGCACAGCTCCGACGTGCCGCAATAGCGCCGGCCGCAGCCGTCACAGACGGACACATTCAGCGGGATAACCACATCCACACACGCCGCCGACGGCCCACAGCCGCAAGGCGGTCCGCCTATGACGCGCGCTTCCTCGCACGCCGCCTCAACGGATTCAATCGCAAAAGGCCCACAGGCGCAGCGCGGAATTCCTTCCACCCGCAAGCACGCGTCCATACACCGGAATCTCTCCCTGGCCGCGCCCAGCACGCGCGGTAAAAGCCAGCGGGGCTGGCAATCGCATGCAGGCGGCTGCGGCGGCCTCCTGCGGCGGTTTCTATTCATATTCATGATCATTCCTCCAAACGGGCGGCGCATGCCACCCGTATCAACCTATGCGCCCAGGCAGCATCAGGTACGCACCGTCTGCACGCTGCTTGCCGCCGCACAAGCCGGCGTCAGCCGCCGGGAAAGGGCAAAATGGAGGACCGGCCAGCAAAAGCAATATAGCATGTGCAAAACTTGGCGTTGTTTTCCGCAGGCGCCAGCTGCTCCTCCCGCTGTGCCGTATTCTGTAAATATCCGGCAGCCCTGGTATTTTTATCGTCCCCCGCCGTCCATGCTCAAAGATCCCCACCCGTGCGGCTTTGCCAACACGCGCGGCCAACGCGCATCCTTTTCTATAGCGCGCCTTATCCGGTTTTTAACGCAAAAAAACGCCCGAACGGAGCGATCCGTCCGGGCGCGATTGCCTGCAATAGGAAGGATTATTCGATCACTTCGATGACGACGCCGGAACCAACGGTGCGGCCGCCTTCACGGATAGCGAAACGAAGGCCTTCTTCAATAGCGATGGGGGTGATCAGCGTGCACTCCATGACGACGTTGTCGCCAGGCATGACCATTTCCACGCCGTCGGGCAGCTTGATGTTGCCGGTCACGTCGGTGGTGCGGAAGTAGAACTGCGGACGATAGCCGTTGAAGAACGGGGTGTGACGGCCGCCTTCTTCCTTGGTCAGCACGTAAACCTGGCCCTTGTAGTGCGTATGCGGATGAATGGTGCCGGGCTTGGCCAGAACCTGGCCGCGCTCGATCTCATTGCGCTGCACGCCGCGCAGCAG
>DVLH01000136.1 GCA_018715585.1 Candidatus Aphodomonas merdavium | reverse complement strand
GAATCCAACTGTTTGTCAGCGTGGTTGTCGGGCTGTATTTTTTTAAGCAATTAAAAAAAGAAAACCGGGAGGGTTCCGCATGCGGCGTGCGGGGCGGGAACCGGCATGAGATGGACAAGCTGGCGCGCCTGCGCGCTGTCCACCTGAGCGAACCGCTGAGCGAGCGGGTGCGCCCGGCGCGCTTTGCGGACATCGTCGGCCAGGAGGAGGGCATTCGCGCGCTGCAGGCGATTCTCTGCGGCAAAAATCCGCAGCACGTCATCATTTACGGCCCGCCGGGCGTGGGCAAGACGTGCGCTGCGCGGCTTGTGCTGGAATATGCGAAATCCTCGCCCGGCACGCCGTTTTTGCCGGACGCGCCGTTTATTGAAATGGACGCTACCTGCGTGCGCTTTGACGAGCGCGCCATTGCCGATCCGCTGCTGGGCAGCGTGCATGATCCCATCTATCAGGGCGCGGGCCCGCTGGGAAACAACGGCGTGCCGCAGCCAAAGCCCGGCGCCGTCACGCGCGCGCACGGCGGCGTGCTCTTCCTGGACGAAATCGGCGAGCTGCACCCCATCCAGATGAACAAGCTGCTCAAGGTGCTCGAGGATCGGAAGGTGCGCTTTGAGTCGGCGTATTATAACCCCGAGGACAGCAGCGTGCCGCGCCATATCCGCGATATCTTTGAAAACGGCATGCCGGCGGATTTCCGTCTCGTCGCCGCCACGACGCGGGGGCCGGAGTCGCTGCCGCCCGCGCTGCGCTCGCGGTGCATGGAGGTTTATTTCCGCGCGCTGGACGCGCAGGAGGTGGCGCGCATTGCCGCGGGCGCGGCGGAGCGCTCCGGGTTTGTGATGGACGAGCGCGAGGCGGCGTTTTTCGGCCGGTATGCGTCTTGTGGGCGCGACGCGGTGAACATGGTGCAGATGGCTGCGGGCGTGGCGCAGCTGGAGGGACGGCGCGAAATCACGCGCGCCGACGCCGAGTGGGTGGTGGATTGCGGGCGCTATGCCGCCCGGCCGGACCCGCTGGCGGCGCGTGCGCCGCGGGTGGGCCGCGTGCACGGCTTGGCCGTTTACGGCGTGCAGCTGGGCGCGGTGATGGATGTGGAAGCTGTGGCCGTGCCCGGAACGGGGCACAGCGTGGTTTCGGGCATCGTGGAGGAAGAGGAGCTGGGGGAAAGCGGACGGCGCTTGCGGCGCAAGAGCATGGCGCGCGCCTCGGCCGACAGCGTGCTGACGCTGCTGCGCGGCTGTGGCTTTGACCTTTCGGCAAAGGATTTGCACATCCATTTTCCCGGTGGCGCGCCGGTGGACGGGCCCTCCGCAGGGGTGGCGATGGCCGCTGCGGCCGCGTCCGCGCTGACGGGCAGGCCGCTTGACGGTGCTGCGGCCATTACGGGGGAAATCGGCGTTTCGGGAGAAATCCGCCCCGTCGGCGGCGTGCCCGTCAAGATTGACGCAGCCCGCCGCGCAGGGCTTTCGCGCGTGCTCATTCCCCGTGCAAACTGGATGGACCGCTTTGCGCATGCGGGCATCGAAGTGGTGCCGGTGGATACGTTCGAGGAGGCGCTGGAGCTGCTTTATGCGCGCGCAGGCCTGGAAAAAGCCGCCGCGCTGCCAAAGCCTGCGGCGACGCTGGCGGCACAGGGCGCAAAAGAGCGCACACAGAGCGTTGCGCTGCATTGATGCTTGCCGGCCAAGAAGGCGCGGTTGCAAACGGCTGGCGGATCTAGTATAATATCTCCCTGAATTTTTCAGCAAAACCCGGAGGGATCAGACATTGCCCAAGAAAAAAACACAACGCCTGCCCGTGCTTCCCTTGCGCGGCCTGATGGTGTTTCCACATATGGTATTGCATTTCGATGTGGGGAGAAAACGCTCTCTTTCAGCACTTGAGAATGCACTTGTGGAGGATCAACTCGTTTTTTTGGTTTGCCAGCACGATGCTGGGGAGGAAGATCCGCAAGCGGACGATCTTTATGCCGTCGGCACCGTTTCGCGCATAAAGCAGGCGCTCAAGCTGCCGGGCGACAGCGTGCGCGTGCTGGTGGAAGGGCTCTACCGCGCAAAGCTGGTGCGCCTGAGCGAGGAGGAAGGCTTTCTTTCCGCGGATGTTGCGGTCATGCAGGACACGATGCGCGAAGGAGAGAGCGAGATGGCGGCGCTTTTGCGCGCCACGCAGAACTATTTTGAAGCATATGCCAAGGCATCCGGCCGGATTCCGGCAGAGACGCTCACGTCCGTGCTCTCCGTGGAAGATCCGGCGCAGCTGGCCGATATCCTGGCGGCCAACGTGCTTACCCGCATCGATGACAGGCAGCGAATCCTCGAGCTGCGCGACGTCGGGGACAGGCTGGAGGCGCTGTGCGCCATCCTGGCCCGCGAGACGGAGTTGTCCACGATTGAAAAACAGGTGCAGCAGCGCGTGCGGGAGCAGATCGAAAAAAACCAAAAGGATTATTACCTGCGCGAACAGATCCGGGCGATTCAGACGGAGCTGGGCGACCGAGAGGCAAACGATGTGGAGGACCTGCGCGAGCGCCTGCATGCCACGCCGCTCAACGACGAGGCGCGCGCCAAGGTGGAGCGCGAGCTTGCGCGCATTGAGCGGATGCAGCCCGGATCGCCGGAGATTGGCGTCAGCCGCAACTATGTGGAGTGGATCTTGGACTTGCCCTGGGGAAAAACAACCCAGGACAAGCTGGACCTGCGGCGCGCGCGGCGCATTCTGGACGAGGATCACGACGGGCTGGAAAAGGTCAAGGAACGCATTGTGGAGTATTTGGCCGTCAGCCGTATGAAAGGGTCGCTCCACGGGCCGATCCTTTGCCTGGTGGGACCGCCCGGCGTGGGCAAGACGTCGGTGGCACGGTCTGTCGCACGGGCGCTGGGGCGGAAGTTTGTGCAGATGTCGCTGGGCGGCGTGCGGGACGAGGCGGAGATCCGCGGCCACCGCAGGACGTATATCGGCGCCATCCCGGGCCGCATCCTTTACGGCATCAAACAGGCGGGCACGGTGAACCCCGTGTTCCTCTTTGATGAAATTGACAAGATGGGGCGCGATTTCCAGGGCGATCCTGCCTCCGCGATGCTCGAAGTATTGGATGCCCAGCAGAACAACGCGTTTCGCGATCATTACCTGGAGCTGCCCTTCGATTTGTCGCAGGTGCTTTTCCTGACCACGGCCAACGATGCCTCCGGCATTCCCGGGCCGCTGCGCGACAGGATGGAGATCATCCGCCTCAGCGGGTACACGCAGGAGGAAAAGCTGAGCATTGCTAAACATCATCTCGTTCCGCGCCAGCTCAAGGAGCACGGCCTTACCCGCGCGCAGGTGCGCGTGACGGACAAAGCGCTGCGCGTGGTGATCGATGGTTACACGCGCGAGGCCGGCGTGCGCCAGCTGGAGCGCGAGGTGGCCGCGCTCATGCGCAAAGCGGCCTGCAAGCTGCTGGATGAAGGAGCGGAGCGTGTCGTCATCACACCGCAGGAACTGCAGGCATTTTTAGGCCGCCCGCGCTTCCTGCGCGAAAAGCTGGACAAAGCGCCCGAGGTGGGCGTGGCGCGCGGGCTGGCATATACGGACTTTGGCGGCGAGACGCTTGCGGTGGAGACGACGGTCATGCCCGGCGCAGGCGCTCTGGAGCTGACGGGCCAGCTGGGCGACGTCATGAAGGAAAGCGCCCGGGCGGCGATGAGCTATGTGCGCGCGCATGCGGACAGCTTCGGGCTTGCGCCGGATTTCCATAAAAAATTGGACACGCACATCCATGTGCCCGAGGGCGCCGTCCCGAAGGACGGCCCTTCCGCCGGCGTTGCGCTCACGTGCAGCCTTGTCAGCGCGCTCACGGGCATCCCGCTAAGGCAGGATCTGGCGATGACGGGCGAGATCACGCTGCGCGGCCGCGTGCTCCCTGTGGGCGGTATCAAGGAAAAATTGCTCGCCGCGCACCGCGCGGGCATTCACGATATCCTGCTGCCCAAGGAAAACGAGGCCGATCTGGAAGATTTGCCGCTGGATGTGCGCAGCGTGCTGCGCATCCGGTTGTTAGAACGGGTGGACGAGGCGCTGGAGGCAGCGCTGATGCGCACGCCGCCGCGCTGGACGCCTTTGCCGCAGCGCCAGGCCGCGCAGGCGGAGGTGCGCGATGATCATTAAAAAAGCCGCTTTTGTTACATCTCTCGACCGTTACGGCAATTATCCGGGGATCGGCCTGCCGGAAATCGCCATTGCGGGCAAGAGCAACGTTGGCAAGTCGTCGATGATCAACCGCCTGTGCATGCGCTCCAAGCTGGCGAAGGTTTCCGCAACCCCGGGGAAAACAAGGCTGCTGAACGTGTTTCGCATTAATGAGGATTTTCACCTCATCGATCTGCCGGGATATGGGTTTGCCAAGGTTTCCAAGGCGGAACGGTTGAAATGGTCCGGCATGTTGGAAGGGTATTTTGCCGCGTCGGGGCTGCTCTGCCACGTGCTCCATCTGGTTGACCTGCGCCATGAGCCAACGGGCGAAGATCGCGGCATGAACGAGTTCCTGCGCGCGACGGGCATTCCTTTTACGGTGATTGCCACCAAGGCCGACAAGCTCAGCCGCGCCCAGCGCCAGCGGCAGGTGCTGGCCATTTGCCGCGGTTTGCAGGTACAGCCATGGGAAGTCATCCCCTTTTCCTCCGAGGACGGCACGGGAATGGACAGCGTGCTGGCCGTGCTGGGAAAAGCCTGCGGCGCAGACGCGGAGCAGGACGCCTCTGCGGCGGGGGAGAGGGAAACGGCTCGGTGAATTAGCAAAAGAAACGGCCGGAGGACGGTTATCAATCCTCTGGCCGTTTTTGTTTTCTCTGCTTTGTTTTTACGTCTGCGCGCCTTGAAAGCGGCGAAAAAAATCCACCGCTTCCTCGACGGTGCGAAACACGCGCTGGATGCTGCCGGCAATCATCGGGTTAAACGCGCCGTCTTTGGCTGTGCGCGGGTCGGTCGCCAAACCGTAGCAGGGCACGCCTTTGGCGCCGGCAAAGCCGAGCGCCACGCAGGCGCCCTCATCCGGCACGCGTCCGTCGAGGATGATCAAAAACGCTGCGGCACGCTGCACCATTTCCGTGTCCAGCGCAAAGATTTTCCGGCTGGCTTCCTGCGGCGTCATTTCCTCCAGCAGCTTTGCCAGGCTGCAACCGTCGCGCTGCGGCAGGAACACGCGCGCGCCCGCCGCCTCCAACGTGTCCGCCAAGCGGCGGTTGAACGCGAGTTCCGCCTGGCTGAACATGGGCCCCGCAAGGTAGATCATTGCTGTTTCCTCCCCAAACACCGTTTTTGTTTTCATCATAGCACAACGATGCTTTGCAAACAACCGGTGCGTTTGACAGCGTCCCTTTTTTAATGCTATACTATTTGTTTGTAAAACGCTTAGGCTGTATCGGAACGGAGGGAGAACCATGCGAGATTATGCGCAGGAAAAACAGCGGCGGGTAGCATTTTTGCGGCATGCGCTGGAGGAAAGCGGCGCGAAAGGGTTTGTCTTTGGCAACAGCGGCGGCAAGGATAGCGCGCTGTGCGGCATCCTTTGCAAGGCGGCGTGCGAGCGCACGGTGGGCATTGTGCTGCCTTGCGCTTCCAAACAGAACTTTGGTTCCGATATGCAGGATGGCTTGAAGGTGGCCGAGGCGTTCGGGATTGAAACGCGCACGATGGATTTGACGCCCGTGCGCAGCGCGCTCACCGGCGTGCTGGGCGGCGAGGATGCGCTCGTGGCGGATGCGCTTAACAACATCGCCCCTCGCCTGCGGATGACGGCGCTGTATACGGTTGCGGCCAACGAGAAGCTGCTCGTGGTCGGCACGGGCAACCGCTGCGAGGCGTTTTTAGGGTATTTTACCAAGTGGGGCGATGGCGCCTATGACGTCAACCCCATTGCGGACCTGATGGTCAGCGAGGTTTACGACTTCTTGCGCTTCCTGGGTGCGCCGCAGTCCATCATCGACAAGGCGCCCAGCGCCGGGCTCTATGAAGGGCAGACGGACGAAAAGGAAATGGGCGTTTCCTATGCCGAGGTGGAGCGTTATCTGAAAGGCCAACAGACGGACGCGCGCGCCAGAGAGATCATCGCGCGCTATCACGCGCGCAGCGAGCATAAACGCCGCATGCCGCTGTGCTATTCGGGGGACGAGCTATTATAATGGCAAAAGAATATGGTTCTAAAGATATCCAGGTGCTCGAAGGGCTGGAGGCCGTGCGCATGCGGCCGGGCATGTATATCGGCACGACGGGCACGCGCGGGCTCCATCACTTGCTTTGGGAGATCGTGGACAACGCGATGGACGAGGCGATGGCCGGATATGCCACGCAGATTTCCGTCTCGCTGATGAAGGACGGCAGCGCCGTCGTGGAGGATAACGGCCGCGGCATGCCCGTCGATCCGCATCCGACGCTGGGCATCTCCGGCGTGGAGGTCATCTTTACGCGCCTGCACGCGGGCGGTAAGTTCAACAACAACGCATACGCCTATTCCGGCGGGCTGCATGGCGTGGGTGCGTCCGTGGTGAACGCGCTGTCCAAGTGGCTGGTCTGCGACAGCTATGTCAACTTTACGCACTGGCAGCAGCGGTTCCATTCGGGCTACGACGAGACGGAAAAAAAGGTCGTCTCCGGCGTTGCGGACGGCCCGCTGAAAAAGCTGGGCGGCACGCGCAAGCGGGGCACGCGCATTGCTTTTTTGCCGGATGATGACGTCTTTGACGATGTCGTCTTTAACGCCGATACCGTCGCTAACCGCCTGCGGGAGCTGGCGTATTTGAACCGCGGCGTGCGCATCGTCTTTACGGACGAGCGCGCCAAAGACCCGCAAAAGCGCGAGCGCGTTTTCCAGTTCGATGGCGGCATTGCCGATTATGTGCAGTATCTGGCGCATGACAAAACCCCCTTGCATGAAAAGCCGGTTTTTCTGGAGGGAAGCCGGGACGGGATAAAGCTCAGCGTTGCCTTCCAATATACCGACAGCTACACGGAAAACTTTTTTTCCTATGTCAACAACATCCCGACGCATGAGGGCGGCACGCACGAAATCGGCTTTAAGGCCGCGTATACGAAGGTGTTCAACGACTGTGCCCGCCGCCTTAACGTGCTCAAGGAGAAGGATACCAACCTTTCGGGGGACGATTTCCGCGAGGGGATGACGTGCGTGCTCTCCTGCATGGTGCCTTCGCCGCAGTTTGAAGGGCAGACGAAGGGCCGCCTGGGCAACAGCGAGGTGCGCCCCGTCGTGGAGTCGATTACCGCGGAGCTGCTGACGGCCTATCTGGAGGACCTGCGCCATCAGGAATTTGCGCTGAGCGTGATTGAAAAGGCGGTCAAATCGGCCAAAGTGCGCGAGGCTGCGCGCAAGGCCAAGGAAGTCGCACGGCAAAAATCACAGCTGGAGGCCGCGCCACTGGTGGGCAAGCTGTCGAGCTGCACGGGGCGCAAGGCGAGTGAAAACGAGCTGTTCATCGTGGAGGGGGACAGCGCGGGCGGATCGGCCAAGCAGGGGCGCGACCGCCGCTTCCAGGCCATTTTGCCGCTGCGCGGCAAGCCGCTCAACGTGGAGAAAAAACGGCTGGACCAGGTGCTTTCAAACGACGAGTTCCGCTCGATCATCACGGCGCTGGGCTGCGGCATCGAGGAGGATTTCTGCCTGGATGACCTGAAGTACAACCGGGTGATCATTCTCTCGGACGCCGATCAGGACGGGGCGCACATCCGCGCCATCCTGCTGACGTTCTTTTACCGCTATATGCGCCCGCTTATCACGGACGGCCACGTCTATATCGGCCTGCCGCCGCTCTATCAGGTAAAGAAGGCGGGCGGCGCGCAGTATGCGTTTGACGACGCGGAGCTGCGCGCGCTGACAAAAGGCGCCAAGGGCTATACGGTGCAGCGCTATAAAGGCCTTGGCGAAATGAACCCCGAACAGCTCTGGGAGACGACGATGGATCCCTCCTGCCGCAAGATGCTGCGCGTGGGCATTGAGGACGCGGCGCAAGCCGAACGGATGGTTACCATCCTCATGGGCGACAAGGTCGATCCCCGGCGGGAGTTCATTACCGAGCACGCAAACTTTAACCGCGTCGATACGTTTGACGCAGACAACGGGAGCAGGAAATAAACATGGCAAAAAAAACCCAGGCGCCGCCTTCCCGGGGAAGCGGTGAAATTATCGTGCAGGCCAACATGGAGGACGTCATGCGCGACTCCATGCTGCCCTATGCCGAGCATGTCATCCTCGAACGCGCGCTGCCGCGCGTGGAGGACGGCCTCAAGCCCGTACAGCGGCGCATCCTCTATACGATGTCCGAGCTGGGGCTGACGCCCGACAAGCCGCACAGGAAATGCGCGCGCATCGTCGGCGATTGCCTTGGTAAATACCATCCGCACGGGGATTCCTCCGTCTATGACGCGCTGGTGCGCCTGGCGCAGCCGTTTTCGCTGCGCGGCACGCTCGTGGACGGCCACGGCAACTTCGGCTCCATCGACGGCGACAGCGCCGCGGCGATGCGCTATACGGAAGCGCGCATGGCGCCGCTGGCGCTGGAGATGCTGCGCGATATCGAAAAGGACACCGTGCCCTTCCGGCTCAACTTTGACGATACCGTCAAGGAGCCGGACATGCTGCCCGCGCGCTATCCCAACCTGCTCGTCAACGGCACGTCGGGCATCGCCGTGGGCCTGGCCACCAACATCCCGACGCATAACCTTGCCGAGACGATTGACGCCGCCGTCGCCTGCATTGACAATCCGGACATCACCACGCGCGAGCTGATGCGCTGCCTTCCCTGCCCGGATTTCCCCACGGGCGGCGTGCTGCTGGATACGCCGGAAATTTACAACGCCTATGAGACGGGCCGCGGCAAGCTGACGCTGCGCGCCAAGGTACACCTGGAGGACGGCCCGGCGGGCAGAAAGCTCATCGTCATCACCGAAATCCCCTACCAGGTGAACAAGGCGTCCATGCTGCAAAAAATCCTGCAGCTTTCGGAGGAAAAGAAAGCCGCGCTGGCCGGCATCTACGACATCCGCGACGAGAGCGACCGCACGGGCCTGCGCGCTGTTATCGAAATCAAGCGCGACTGGGACGTGCAGAAAATCCTCGCGCTTTTGTATAAGTACTCCGATTTGCAGGTGACGTTCGGCGTGAACATGATGGCCATCGCCGATGGCAAGCCGGAGCTGATGGGCCTCAAGCGTATCCTTGCATGCTTTTTGAACCATCAGCAAAACGTCGTCAAGCGCCGCACGCAGTACGATCTGGACCAGGCCCGCGCGCGCCAGCACATCCTGGACGGGCTGATCATCGCTGTCGACAACCTCGACGAGGTGATCCGCCTGATCCGCTCCTCAAAAAACGACAAGGAAGCGAAGCAGCGCCTGATGGAGCGCTTTTCGCTCTCGGACGCGCAGGCACAGGCAATCCTGGATATGCGCCTGCGCCGTTTGACGAACCTGGAAATCGTTACGCTGCGCCAGGAGTATGAAAAGCTGGTGAAGGAGATCCGGCGCTTGGAGGGCATCCTTGCAAGCCACGCAAAGCTGATGGCCGTCATCCGCAGCGAACTGCTGGAGATTAAGGAAAAATACGGCGATGCGCGCCGCACGGAGCTGTTGCGCCTGGAGAAAGAGGCCGAGCCTTTGCCGGACGAGACGCCCGTGCCGGAAGAAACGGTCGTGCTGCGCACGCGCGGCGGCCAGATCCGCCGCCTCTCGCCGCGCGGGTTTGAAAAGCTGCCGCAGGCGGAGGATGAAAAAGACCGGCCGGCCGAGGTATTCCGCACAATGACGGACGCAACGCTCTATTTCTTCACGGATCTGGGGCAGTGCTATCCGCTTGCCGTTGCATCGCTGCAGGAGGCCAACCGGCCGAAGGATCGCGGCCTGCTGCCTTCGGGGCTGCTGGCAGGGCTTTCCAAGGGAGAGCAGGTGGTAGCATTGCTGTGCCTGCGCCCCGGCGAGCTGGAGGCGATGCCCGATTTGCTCTTCGTCACGCGCGGCGGGCAGATCAAGCGCAGCGAAGCCTCCGCCTATGCCGTCAAGAAGGCGCGTTTTGCCGCGCTGACGCTGCGCGCGGACGATAAGCTGCTGGCCGTTTTGCCTGCGGAGTGTGAAACCGTGCTGCTGCTTACCCGTAAAGCGCAGGCCATCCGCTTTGCCGTCGATCAAGTGCCCGTCAACGGCCGGACGGCCGCGGGCGTGCGCGGCATGACGCTGGAGGCGGAGGACGAGGTGGCGTTTGCGTTTTGCACGGGCGCTGACGAGGGCGAAATGCTGCTGGTGAGCGACAGGGGCTATGCCAAGCGCGTGCTCGCGCTCGATTTTGACGTGCAAAACCGCGGCGGAAAGGGCGTCAAAGCGTTTACGTTCAACAAAAACGGATCCAACGGCGCGCTCCTGGCCGGCGCGCTGTATGTGAAGGAGCCGTATGATTTCGTCATCCATCAGCGGACAAGTCCTGCCGCCACGTTCAACACGGAGTTTGTCTCCATTGATGCGCGCGCGGGAAAGGGATACATGCTCGTGATGGCGCTGATGGAAGATACGGTGATGGGCGTGGAGAAGAAATAAACGTTTTTGCATAAAGCCATCCGGCAGGGAAACGCCTGCGCGGAAGGAAAGCGGTCCGAAAGCCGGCATTGCCGGCTTTCCGGCCGCTTTCAGACGCTTTGGCTGCCTGCAAAGCTTTTCTGCGCCGCCTTGCCGGCGGCCCGGAAAAGCGGCGGTTTGGTTTAGAAATAAAACCATGCAAAAAACACCACCGGCGAAGCGCCCTGGCGCCGGGGGCGGTGTTATGCGGCGGGCGGAGCGGGGAAAGCGCACGCCGAAAAAAGCGCCTTGAATAGCGCTTGCAAAGATGCTGCAAATTATTTGTGCGGGACAATCAAGCCGCTGCGCTAGAAAAACGCTATGACGGCCGAATAGCTCAGGAACGTGACGATGATACCGGCGATGACGACGCCCAGGAAGATAGCGGACAGCGCACTGCGCATGCGCAGCTCTAACACCGTCGCTACGAGCGCGCCGGTCCAGGCGCCCGTGCCGGGCAGCGGGACGGCCACGAGAAGCATGAGGCCAAAGAGCTGAAAACGGTTGATGCGTTTGGCTTTGGCTACGGCGTGCTTTTCTACAAAATCAGTAAAGCGCCGCATAAAAGCAAACCTGTGCGAAAGCCAGGAAAGCAAACGGCGTGCAAAAAGGATGAGCAGCGGAATGGGCAGCATGTTTCCTACTACCGCCAGCCAAAACGCCTCCCAGTATGCAAGGCCACCGGCCAATCCAAAGGGAATGGCGGCGCGCAACTCCAACACAGGGGTCATCGCGACCAGCACTGTCATTAGCGCTGTTTTGATCCCCTCCATTTCTTTCCCCCTCTCTCTTGCGCATTGCCGTTCCTATGATAAAATAAAGGCGAATTTCTGTCAACGGAGGATTGCGTGAATAAACTGCTAAAATACCTGCGCCCCTACAGGGTGCAGACGGTGCTTGCACCGCTGTTTAAGCTGCTGGAGGTCGCCATGGAGCTGCTTGTGCCGCTCGTGATGGCCGCCATTATCGACCGGGGCGTGGGCGGCGGAGACCGCGCATACGTGCTGAAAATGAGCGCGCTTGTGGCCGGTCTCGGCGCGGCAGGGCTTGTTTTCTCCATTACGGCGCAGTTTTTTGCGGCACAGGCGGCCACGGGTTTTTCTGCCGATTTGCGCGCGGCGCTGTTTCGCCGGCTGCAGCGGCTTGCGTATGCTTCGCTGGACAGGCTTGGCGCGCCCACGATGATCGCCCGCATGACGAGCGACAGCGCGCAGGTGGAATCCGGGCTGAACCTGACGCTGCGCCTGGCGCTGCGCTCGCCGTTTGTGGTGTTTGGCGCGGTGGCGATGGCGCTGGTGGTGGATACGCGCGTAGGGTTGATCTTTTTGGCTGTGCTGCCGCTTTTGACGGCTGCGGTTATCGGCATTATGCTCTTGACAACCCCGCGCTACCGGGCGGCACAGCGCAAGCTGGACGCGCTGCTCGGACGCACGCGCGACAACCTGGAAGGCGCGCGCGTATTGCGCGCGTTTGCCGCGGAGGAGCGCGAGATAAACGCCTTTGAAGAGGAAAACGGCGCGCTGACGGCGCTGCAACGCGGCACAGGGCGTATCGCTGCGCTGTCCAACCCGCTTACCGGCGCGATGGTGAACCTGGCCATTGCCGCCGTGCTCTACAGCGGCGCGGTTCGCGTGGATATCGGCGTGTTGACGCAGGGCCAGGTGGTGGCGCTTGTAAACTATATGTCCCAAATTCTGGTGGAGCTGGTCAAGCTTGCCAACCTTGTCGTGTCCATCTCCAAGGCGCTCGCCTGTGCCGGGCGCATTGCGGCGCTGCTTGCGCTGCCGACGGGCATGCCCCAGCTGGAGGCGGCGCAGGAAACGGCGGAGGCGGCCGGTGGCGCAGCCGTATGCTTTGACCATGTCTCGTTGACGTACGAGGGCGCGGCTGCGCCGTCGCTCAGCGATATATCGTTCTGTGCGATGCACGGCGAAACCATCGGCGTCATCGGCGGTACGGGCTCCGGCAAATCGTCGCTTATCAACCTGATCCCGCGCTTTTACGACGCGACGCAGGGGCGGGTGCTTGTCAACGGCAAGGACGTGCGGGCGTGGGATATTGAAGCGCTGCGCAAGCGCATCGGCGTAGTGCCGCAGCAGGCAGGGCTTTTTCGCGGCACGCTGCGCGAGAACCTCTGCTGGCGCAAGGAGGATGCCTCCGACGAAGAGGTGTACAAAGCGCTGGAGGCCGCGCAGGCGCTTTCGTTCGTCCGGGAAAAGCCGGAAGGCCTTTCCATGCCGGTCAGCCAGCGCGGGCGGAATTTTTCCGGCGGGCAGCGCCAGCGGCTCACCATCGCCCGCGCGCTGCTAGGCGAGCCGGAAATCCTCATCTTGGATGACAGCGCGTCGGCGCTGGATTTTGCTACGGAGCGGGATTTGCGCCATGCGCTTTCAAAGCTAAAGGATATGACCGTGTTTATCGTCTCCCAGCGCGCTGCGTCCGTGCGCGCGGCAAACCGCATCATCGTGCTGGATGACGGCGCTGTGTGCGGCATCGGTACGCATGCAGAGCTAATGCGCAGCTGCGGCGTCTATCGGGAGATCTATTATTCACAGTTCCCGGACGAGGCGGGGAAGGAGGCGGCGCAGGCATGAAAAAGAACCAGACGGTGCGCCGTGTGCTCTTGCGGATGCGCAGTTTCCGCGTACCGCTGCTGACGGTGCTTTTGTTGGCGATTGTCAGCGTCGGCTGTTCGCTGGTTATTCCCGTGCTGACGGGCCAGGCGGTGGATGAGGTGGTTGCGGCAGGCCAGGTGCGCTTTGCACCGCTAAAGCGAGTGCTGGTTGCAATTGCGGGCTTTGCGCTGCTGGGCGCGGCGGCGCAGTGGGGGTTGAGCGCCCTTTGTACGTCGCTGACGGCAGGCATCATCCGCGGCTTGCGCGACGATGCGTTTGAAAAGTTGGAAAGGCTGCCGCTCAAGACGCTTGACGGCCGCCCCTATGGCGAAATTGTCAGCCGTGTCATTTCCGATGCGGAGCGCCTTTCCGACGGGCTTTTGCTGGGGTTTACCGAGCTGTTTTCCGGCGTGCTGACGATTGTGGGGACGCTTGGCTTCATGCTTTCCCAGAGCGTGTCCATCACGCTCGTGGTAGTGCTGCTTACGCCCATTTCGCTGTTTGTGGCGGCGTTCATCGCCCGGCGGACGCACGGCATGTTCGCCTTGCAGGCCCAGGCGCGCGCGGAACAGACGGCTTTGGTGGACGAGGCGATCTCCCAGGCGAAGCTGACGCAGGCGTTCTGCCGCGAGGATGCGCTGACGCAGCGCTTTGACGAGGGGAACGCGCTGCTGCGCAAGCACTCGCTGCGCGCGGTGTTCTATTCCTCCATCACAAACCCCGCCACGCGCTTTGTCAACGCGCTCGTCTATGCGGGCGTCGGCGTGACGGGGGCGCTTTCGGCCCTTTCCGGCCGCATCAGCGTGGGCACGCTCAGCTGCTTTTTAAGCTATGCGCGCCAATACACAAAGCCGTTTAACGAGATTTCCGGCGTGGTGGCGGAGATGCAGGGGGCGCTTGCGTGTGCGGAGCGGCTTTTTGCGCTGCTGGACGAGCCGGAACAGCCGCCGGAGCCGCCGGATGCCCGCACGCTGGAGCATGCCGCGGGCGCCGTGGCGCTGGACAAGGTCTGCTTCTCCTATGTGCGCGAACGGCCGCTGATTGAGAATTTCAGCCTTTCGGTCAAGCCGGGCATGCACGTGGCCATCGTCGGCCCCACGGGCTGCGGCAAGACGACGCTGATCAATTTGTTGATGCGCTTTTATGACGTGGACAGCGGCGCCATCCTGCTGGACGGCTGCGATATCCGCAGGCTTACGCGCAAGAGCTTGCGCCGCAGCTACGGCATGGTGCTGCAGGACACCTGGCTGCGCGACGGCACCGTGCGCGAGAACATTGCCATCGGCAAGCCGGAAGCGAGCGAGGAGGAAATCATCCGCGCTGCCAAGGCGGCAAACGCCCATAGCTTTATCCGCCGCCTGCCGCAGGGATATGATACGCCGCTCAAAGACGGGGGCGGCCTCTCGCAGGGGCAGCGCCAGCTGCTGTGCATTGCGCGCGTGATGCTCTGCCTGCCGCCCGTGCTTATCCTGGACGAGGCGACATCGTCGATTGATACGCGCACGGAGGCGAAGATTTCCCAGGCGTTCGACGCGCTCATGCGCGGCAAGACGAGCTTCATCGTCGCCCACAGGCTCTCCACCATCCGCAGCGCCGATTGCATCCTTGTCATGCGCGACGGGAGCATCGTGGAAACGGGGACGCACGAGGAGCTGCTGCGCCGCGGCGGGTTCTACGCGAAGCTGTATAACGCGCAGTTTGAGGCGTAAAGCACGGAAAAGGAAAATGCCCCGCTTGCATGCATTGCAGCGGGGCATTCTTTGTTTGGCCGGCGTGGCCTGTTTAGCTTTCTTGCAGCAGCATCTTTTCGCCGCCGAACCCGGTTGCGCACAGCCCTTGCCCGGCGGGCTGCACTGCCAGGCCAAGCTGTTCCAGCGCGGCGCGCGCCTTTTCCAGGCTGTAGACATCGAGCGTGATGGATTCAATCCGCCCTTCTCCCGGCACGACCTGCACGTGGTCCGTGCCGAACGCATAGAGGCCTTCCCCTTCGCGCTGGAAGGAGAGCTCCTGCGTGTAGAACGCGTCCGTTTTCTGGAGGAATTCGGGCTTGATGGAGACGGTGACATAGCGGAACGCCCGCACGAGCTCCGTCGAAAAAGGCGCTTTGCGGATGTGCTCCTCGCGCTGGATCAGCTCGTAGGTGATCGCCGAATCATCGCGGAAGAAGGCGAGCCTGCCATCCCCGGAGGCGGCGACTTTGGGCGGGATGACGAAGAAATAGCCTTCGCTGCTCAGCTTGCTGTAGGCGGCGTCAAGGCCGTCGTGATCCGTCAAGAACGCAATGTGCGCAAATCCCTGGTCGCTCACACCGTTTGCCGTAATGAGCTCTAACACAGAGC
Source organism: Candidatus Aphodomonas merdavium (assembly GCA_018715585.1). Lineage (GTDB taxonomy): Bacteria > Bacillota > Clostridia > Christensenellales > Aristaeellaceae > Aphodomonas > Aphodomonas merdavium. The sequence goes on along the minus strand of DVLH01000136.1, from coordinate 418 downwards.
CGCCCAGCTGGATATAGACAAAGCGTGATTTTCCGTCCAACGACTTGCCGTCGCGGATGACCGCACCGCCAAGAACGTCGCGATAAAGCCGGATGGCCGCGTCCACATCATATACGCGCAGGCCAATATGGTTCATTTCCCGTACCATCGTCTTTTCTCCTCTCAGCCGCAAAAGGGCTTCTTGCATTTTACATTGAGCAGCACGCCCAACGCGCCGCTATCGACAATCGTATAGCTCCCCCATTGTGCGCCTCCGTATTGCCGCTTGTCAATATCATGTTCTTTAAGCGTCTGAAGCGCACCTTCTAGATCATTGACGATGACGCCCAGGTGATGGACGCCCTCTCCATGCGCCTGCAAAAACTCCCGCCAGGAGGAGGGGCCTTCATCCGGTTCAATCAGCTCTAGCGCGACGTTG
>DVLH01000135.1 GCA_018715585.1 Candidatus Aphodomonas merdavium | reverse complement strand
GGCAAAGACCCCTATGTGCTCATCAGGGAAATGGAAGGCCTGGGCATGGGCAGCCAACAGTATGAAATCGAAACCGTCGGCTGAGGGGAGGGAAACCCTTGCAGGAGAGCATCCTCGGCGTTGATACCGTTTCATTGGATGAAGAAAAAAACGCGCTGGTGCTTGTGGACCAGACGCTCTTGCCGGGAGAGGTAAAAATATTATCGCTGACCCGGCGGGAGGAGATTTTTGAGGCGATTGCTTCGCTGCGCGTGCGCGGCGCCCCCGCCATCGGCGTGGCGGCCGCCATCGGCATCTATCTGGCCGCGCGGGAAATCCAGGCGGATACGGTCGACGCCTTTTATGCGGCGTTTATGCCGGTGAAGGCGTATTTTGCTTCGGCACGGCCTACGGCCGTCAACCTCTTTTGGGCGTTGGACCGCATGGAGCGCGTTGTGCTGCAAAACCGCGGCCTGTCCGTTGCGGAGGTAAAAGGGCTTTTGCATGACGAAGCCGTCGCCATCCGCGCTGAGGACATCGCCATTTGCCACCGTATCGGGGAAAATGGGCTTTCGCTGCTGCGCGACGGATGCGGCATTTTAACCCACTGCAACGCGGGGCAGCTTGCCGCCGTGCGCTATGGCACGGCGCTTGCCCCCATCCACCTGGGGCGCGAACGCGGATGGAACTTTCACGTCTTTTGCGATGAGACGCGCCCGCTGCTGCAAGGTTCGCGCCTGAGCGCGTTTGAGCTTGCGGCGGATGGCGTGGATACGACCGTTATATGCGACAGCATGGCCGCGCAGGTGATGAAAAACGGATGGGTGGATGCGGTGCTCGTAGGCGCGGACCGCATCGCTGCAAACGGAGACGTGTGCAACAAAATTGGCACCAGCGGCGTGGCCATCCTGGCCAAGCACTATGGCATTCCCTTTTATGTGTGCGCGCCCGTGTCCACCATTGATATCACCTTGCCCACGGGCGAGGGGATTCCCATTGAGCAGCGTGCCGGCGAGGAGATCACTCAAATGTGGTACAAGGCGCCCATGGCGCCGCAGGAGGTAAAGACGTTCAATCCGGCCTTCGACGTGACGGATGCGTCGCTTGTCACCGGAATTGTGACCGAATATGGCGTGCTGCGGCCGGATTACGGCGAAGCCATTCAAAAGCTGTTTGCCTGGTGAGCGCTTGGCGCGGCGTCAGTCCTCCTGATTTTTGCGGACCTCTTGCCGCAGAACTTCCAGGAGCATCCGAATGCCGGGCTTGAGGTTATCCTTGCGCCAAGCCAGCACGCGCAGCACGTTTTTGCCGATGCCTTCAATGCGCACGGCGGCAATATCGCCCTTTTTGCTCCCATGAGAGGCGGAGGTTACGATGCCGATGCCCTTGCCGGAGCGGATCAAGATGAGCAGCGACTCGAGCGAGTTCGCTGCTTCTTGTATTTGTAGCGGGAGATTTTCCCGCTCGCGGATGCCCTGTATCAGACGGTAGATTGCGGGGGAGCGCACCTGATCGATCAGCAGGATCTGTTCCTTCACCAGGTCCTGGATGCGAACGCTGCTGCGTTTGGCCAGCCGATGCGCGGCGGGCAACAGCGCATAGTAGTGAATCGGATGCAGCGGTTCCGTCTCAAACAGCGCAGGGTTATTTAAGTACCAGGTTGAAATCAGCGCGCAGTCCAGCCGCCCGTCCTCCAGGGCGGTGTTCAGGTCCGGCGAGTAGAGGCAGCGTATCTCGGCATAAATGTTAGGATACGCTTCTGCCAGCGCCTGCAAGGTGCGGATTAGAAACGGCGGCTGCCCGGAGATTGGGTTGTATCCGATGGTAAGGTGCTCCGCCGTGTCCGGCACGCAGTGATCAAGGGCGGAGAGCATGTGCATGTAATCTGCCAGCAAGATCTTTGCATAGTCGTAAAAAACGCGCCCATGCGGCGTCATCACAAGCGAATGCGTGCTGCGCTGCAGCAGGGTATAGCCCAGCTTGCTTTCCAGCAGCGCCAGACGGCGGCTCAGCGTGGATTGCGCAGTGTAAAGCTGTTCCGACGCTTTTAAGATGCTGCCGGCATCCACGATGGCCACGTAGTTTTTTAGATCCTGAATCTGCATACGCTTCTCCTTCTTGAAGATACGTCAAGCACAGCCTGCCGTAAAAGTCCGCCCACGGGCGGGCTTTTATCACAATGCACGTTTCCTCTGTGCCTGCGGCGCAGCGGAGGAAGCGCGCATAGGAGTTTTGCTGCGCAGGGCCGGCGAATCCGGCGCACATGCCGGCGGATACGGGTTCCGCCTGGAAGGCTGCGGGCCTCTCCTCAGCGAAGGGCCGTATGCGTCAAAGCTGCACCCCGGGCAATTTTGCCCGGGGTGCAGCCGTGCTTGGGTCAAATGCGGGATTACTTGCCAAGATACGCCTGCGCGCTGTCCGCACAGATAAAGCCGGTGCTCACGCAGATGATCAGGCAGTAAGAATGCGCAGAACCGGTTCCCTGGAACTCGCGGCTGGAGGTGAAACCGCCTGCATACAGGCCGGGAATTTTCTCGCCCGTCGCGGTGATGACAGCGCCGTCGTTGTCCGTCTCGATTCCGCCGATGTAGTCATAGCCGAGGAACGTGGTTGTAACCGCGTAGAACGGGCCTTCATCGATGGCGTTGAGCAGGGAGGCTTTCTTGCCAAAGTCGGTATCTTCGCCTGCGGCGCACAAGCTGTTATAGCGTTCCACCGTGGCAGTCAGCACGGCCGGGTCCATGCCAAGCTGGCGCGCGAGGTCTTCGATGGTATCGGCTTTGTAGTAGGGGCCGGATTCACCGGCCTTGGCTACTTCTTCTTCATACTTGTCCAGCTTGCCGATTTTTTCGAGAATTTCCTTGTCGGAGATGGAAACTTGTTTGTTCGGCCCGTCGGGCGAGAGGTAATAGCGGTGATAGCGGTCGTCATCCTCACGGGTCAGCCGCTCTCCGTCAACGCTGACAAACAGGGACGCGGGATCGATATCCTGGCGGGAGGCGTAGGGGCCGTTGACCTTGTAGGCATCCATCACATAGGCGTGGGATGCGCCGCCGTTGCAGTACTGGTCTTCGCTCATGACAGCGCCGACTTCCAATGCCATGCGGATACCGGAGCCATCCGTGCCTTTGGGAAGCTCGGTTAGGTCGTCCTTGTAGTTGGGCAGATACTCGGCAAGCAGTTCCGGATCGCTGCCAATGCTGCCTGTGCAGAGGATGGTTGCGCCGGCATTGATGGTCAGCTCGCCGTCAAGGGTGGAAGCCTTTACGCCCACGATGGCGCCGTTCTCGTCCTGGATGAGGGAATCGGCTTTGGTTTCGAGCATCAGGCGGCCGCCGTTTTCAAGGTAAGCGCGCTCATACTCGTCGGTAAGGAAGTTGCCCTTGCGCACCACGCCCATGTATTGGTAGCGGGCAGGGACCGGAGGACGGCGGGTAAAGTTGTTTTCCGCGTCCGGCGCATCATCCACCACCATGATGCCGTTGCGAAGCTGCCATTCATAGACATCGATGCTCTTGTAGCAGACGTCCTTGACGCGCTCCATGTCCGGATATTTTTCGTTGACCGGAAAATCGCCGTAATACATCGTCGTTTCAAGGTACTCATAGGCGCGCTGGGCATACGCTTGGTCGTTGGCGATACGAATGGCGCCGCCGGAGAAGCGTGCCGCACCGCCGGTGTATCCCATGCTCTCAATCAACAGCACGTCTACCCCGTTCTCCAAAAGGCGGTTGGCGGCGGCAAGGCCGGTCAGGCCCGCGCCGACGACCAGCACTTCGCAATCGGCCGTTTCGCTCACGGGCTCTTTTTTGGCAGCCGTCTTTAGCGCCGCAACATCCGCACCGGCTTGCCTCAGCGCATCTTCAACAGCTTGCAGGATGCCGCGAGAGGTGAAGGTGGCGCCGGAAACGGTGTCTACCGCCAGCGACTGCTCCTCCATAATGCGCTCGGACATGGCCTGTTCCGCAACGGGGTAGATATAATAAGTGTCGTTGGTGGTCAGAATCTCAATGCCGGTGATTTCTTGGCTGGTGACGACAACGCTGACGGTCATTTCACCGTGCAGGCCCGTGCCTGTACCAATATAAACCCCCGGCACAAAAAGTGCGGGTTCCTCCGCAATGCCGCTGACGGTGGAAAACGCCATCAGCACGCAAAGCAGGAGCGCCATTGTCTTACGGATCATGTTACTATACCCTCCCAAGAATATTTAGCCGCTTTGCGACTTTCTTAACAGAGTATAGCATCGGCAAACCGCAGCATGGAAGCGGAGATATTGAGCGGCACATGTGCGGTTATCGAGAAAGTGGATAACAGACCGCACCGGCCGTTTCAATACCCGCTTTGTTGCTTACAGAAAATCCGTGCGCATGGGCGTGAAGACATCCAGCATCGCGCCCGCTTCCAGGCAGCGCGTGCCATGCGGCACGTCCGGGGGGATAGCGACGCTGTCGCCCGGCCCCATTTCAAACGAATCCTCTCCGGCCGTAAAAAGGAAACGGCCGCTGAGGACATATGTGTTTTGCGCGTGCGGATGGGAATGAACGGGGCCGCTGCCGCCCGCCTCGCAGCGGACTTCGGCGAACATCAGCTTTTCATCATAGGCGAGCACGCGGCGCGTGACGCCGTTGCCCAGCGGTTGCGCTTTGCAGTCCGCGTGGCGAAAGAGTGTTGCCTGCATGGCTATCCCTCCTTGCCCGTGAGCAAGTTTTTGCCCGCGGGATTATTTTTTGCCGATTTTATACAGCAGCAACAGCGCCAGATAGATCACGCCCATCACCACAACGATGCCGCCCAGGCCGTAAAGCATGATGGGGAGCGTCTCTCCCAGCGTGGAAAAATCAATGTGAAAGTTCATAGTGCGCCTCCTCGTTCGCTTACATCAGGTTAAAGAAGACTTTCAACAAGCTTGATCACCAAGCCGCCGGCGATGACGGAAGCAATCTGGCCGGAAACGTTTGTGCCCGCAGCGTGCATGAGCAGGAAGTTCTGCGGGTCCTCCTTGAGCGCCATCTTGTGGATAACGCGGGAGGACATTGGGAACGCAGAAATGCCGCACGCGCCGATCATCGGGTTGATCTTCGTCTTGGAGAACAGGTTGATGAATTTGGCAAAGAATACGCCGCCTGCCGTGTCCATCACAAACGCCACAAGGCCGAGCGCCAGGATCAGCAGCGTTTCCGGTGCGAGGAATTTTTCGGCCACCATGCCGTTGGCGACGACAATGCCAAGCAAGATGGTGATCAGATTGGCGAGCACGTTTTGCGCCGTTTCGGAAAGGGCGTTGAGCACGCCGCATTCGCGCAGCAGGTTGCCGAACATCAGGAAGCCGACGAGCGCCACCGACCGCGGCGCGACAAGGCCTGCGATGATCGTTACGATGATCGGGAAAAGGATGCGGACAAACTTCGGAATGCCGCGCTGGTTGTACGGCATGCGGATCATCCGCTCCTGCTTGGTGGTAATGGCGCGGATGACGGGCGGCTGCACGATGGGCACAAGCGCCATGTAGGAATACGCCGCTACGATGATTGCGCCAATGTAGTTGCTTTTAAAATATTCCGCCACGAAGATCGACGTGGGGCCGTCGGCTGCGCCGATGATGGCGATAGATGCGGCGTCCTCAAGGGGAAATCCCAGCAGCCGCGCCAGGCACAGCGTAAAGAAGATGCCAAACTGCGCAAACGCGCCAAAGAACATCAGCTTGGGGTTCGTCAGCAGCGGACCGAAGTCGATCATTGCGCCGATACCGATGAACAGCAGCAGCGGCAAGAGTTCGTTGGAGATGGTGGCGTCGTAGAGAATGGTGATGATGCCATGCTCCGTGCCTTGCGTGATAGCGCCGGAAAGGGGCAGATTGACAAGGATTGCACCAAAACCCATCGGCAAGAGCAGCGAGGGCTCCATCTGCTTTGCAATGGCAAGATAGATCAGCAATCCGCCGATTCCCCACATGACGATCTGCTGCCATGTTGTTTCCAGAATATTCCCGAACAGGACGTCCGTAGTGATCACTCCTTTATCATGCTTGCTTAACGCGCAAAGCGTAAAACACACAGTTCTATGCCTGGCTTGAAAAATCCTGCCAAATTGCGCGCTTTCCTGTGCACGTGCGTGCAAACATTTTGTCAAGAAGCCGGCATGCATTGTCAAGGCCGTGCAAAACGATGGCAAAAGTGATGGATTTTTGCCTAAAACTGTGTCACAATGACCATAGGCGCGAAAAGCTTCGCAAAGGTGCGGAGCCGGTCTGATTTGGGATGGTCGGATCCGCGCCTGTTTTTTTGTGCCCGGAAAAAAGCCGGGCGTGTGTTCATCGCCGGCGCTGTACGCGACCGGTGGACGGGACGCACCGCTTTTGCGCAGATGGTTTGCCAGGTTCCGGCGCGGTGCTTTTTACGCGGCGCATGGAAAATGATTTTTAGCGCCTGTTACGCTTCAAAACAAACAAATTGTTTTCTATAACCGTCAATTCCTATCTTTTCCTTTTTCCTGGCTGCTGGATGTTGTGCGAAAGCGGCGGACGGTTAGGGAAGCGGCACAAAGAAAAAGCGGCGCAGCTTTGCGCTGCGCCGCCGGAACTGCGGGACGATTACTGCCGCTTTATCCGCTGACGGTGGGGGTGTGGCTATGCCGTTTGCCCAGCAGCTGCAGCGCAACCACAACGCCAACCAGGAGGACGCCGCAAATGTCCGTCTCCCAGCCGGGGATAATCAGCAGTATGCCGCCGCCGGCCGCCATGAGGCGCTCATAGACGGGCATGTATTTGAGCATATAGCCGCTGAGCGCCGAGGCAATGCCGAACATGCCCAGAATGGCCGTGGGCACAATGAGCACGATTTCATACCAGACTGCGTCGATAAACAGCAGGGAAGGGCTGTAGGCGAATACGAACGGGATGATAAACGCCGCAATGGCCAGGCGTGTGGCAATCACCCCCGTTTTCATGGGGTTGCCTTTTGCAATGGCCGACCCTGCATAGGCGGCAAGCGCGACGGGAGGCGTGATATCCGCCACAATGCCAAAGTAGAACACGAAGAAATGCGCCGCAATCCTGGGAATGCCCATCTGAATGAGAATGGGCGCGCAGGTGGAAGCCATAATGCAGTAGTTTGCCGTCGTGGGCACGCCCATGCCCAGCACGATGCAGCAGAGCATCGTCATAATCAACGCGAGCAGCGTGTGCTGCCCCGCGACGCCGACGATGACGTTGATGATTTTCGAGGCCAGGCCCGTTACGGTAATGCAGCCGCAGATAATGCCGGCCACGCCGCAAGCCGCGGCTACGGCAATGCAGCTGCGCCCGCCGGCTTCCAGCGCTTCAAAAATTTTGCGCACCGTGAACCCGCCTTCGCGGCCGACGGCGGCGGAGAGAACTTTGCCTGCGCTGCTCCTGGCGCCGGTTTGCTTTGTGACGCGCACATGCCTGACGACGTTGCTGATAACGCCTACGGCAATGGCGGCCACAATGGCGACGGAGGCGGAGAACTGCATGGTGCGCGTGTTGGAGCTGACGAGATAAATCAGCACGAACAGCGGCAGAAGCAGATAGGTGTCGCAGATGAGTTCGCGCATGCGGGGCAGGCTGTCGCGGCTGATGCCGCGCAGGCCCAGCTTTTTCGCCTCCAGGTGAACGGCGATAAAAATGCCCAGGAAGTAGAGCACGGCGGGCAAAATGGCGCGCACGATGATGTCGGAATACGGCACGCCCACATAGTCCGCCATCAGAAACGCCGCCGCGCCCATAACGGGGGGCATGATCTGCCCGCCCGTGGAGGCGGCGGCCTCCACGGCGCCCGCAAACTCCGGCTTATAGCCGAGCTTTTTCATCATCGGGATGGTGATGGAGCCGGAGCCCACCGTGTTTGCCACCGACGAGCCGGACACCATGCCTTCCAGCGCGCTTGCGATGACGGCGACCTTGGCCGGGCCTCCGGACGCCGCGCCGGCGATACAATTGGCAAAACGAATAAAGAAGTCCGCGATGCCCGTGCGCTCCAGGAATGCGCCGAAGATGATGAACACCACAATATACTTCGAGCACACGCTGACAGGCGTGGACAGGATACCGTTTTCGCCGAAGAACAACTCGTAGCTCACGCGCGGCAGGTTTTTGCCGCTGATGAACGTATACGCCACAAAGAACGCAGCCACGCACAGAATCGGAATGCCTACGCTGCGGCGGCAGAGTTCCACCAGCGACAGGATGCCGATGACGGCAATAATCGTATAGAGCGGATCGCGCAGCTTCACCGCCAGGCGCGTGTTTAAAATGGCGTTGGCGTTGAACGTGTAGTAGAAAAATGCGCTGGCGCCCAGCACCATGAGCACAAAATCATACCACGGAATATAGTTGACGCGAACGTTTCCTTTTTTGACGGGATAGATCAGATAGCCGATGACGATGATCAACCCCATGAACGACGTCAGGCGGACCTGCTCTAAAAAGTTGGCAAAAAGCGTAACGTAGATGCAAAAGAGGGAAAAAGCCGCCAGGATCAGCCCGACGATGATCTTTGGCTTTCCCTCCCAGATGCGCGTGTTGGATTCGCGGTCATACTTGCGCATGATCGCTTCCACGTCCACAGCGCTTGCGCTCTGTGCGTCGTCCGTATCCGGGATGGGGACGGTTGCGTTGAGGTCTTTTTCTTTATCGGATTTCATCAGTTATCCTCCTCGTTCGGCTGGAGCTTTGGCGGTTTCTTAACAAAACGCCGTTATTCAGCAAGAGACTACGGTAATATCACTTACCATAGTCTCCGTGCGAAAGAAAAGGCGGGTGAAGCTCCTCTGGTGAAAGCCGCCGGAAAGCCGCGCGGGCTTTCCGGCGCCGTTCCGCATTGCGCCGCGGAACAATGGCGGCTTATTCGGCAACTTCGACGGTGTAGCCCTTCTCGGCAAAATACATGGCGGCGCCGGGATGATAGGGCAGCCCGCACACGGAGCCGTATTCGACGTCAAGCTCCAGGCCCTTGGCGTGCACCTCGGCAAGGGCGTCGGCGTTTTCGAAGATGGTGGAAACGATGGTATATGCTTCATCGTCCGTTACGTCGTTCGAGGCGATGATGACCGCCTTGACGGCGACGGTTACCGAATCCTCGTCGATGCCTTCGTAGGTGCCGGCCGGGATGATGCTCTTGGTATAAACGCTGGAGATCTCCTGCAGCTTGGTAATGTGCTCGTCGTCCAGGTTGACGAGATAGGCGCCTTTGGTGGTGCAAAGGTCGGTTACGGCGGGGGTCGGAGCGCCGGCGACGACGAACGCGGCGTCAATTTTGCCGTCCTTGAGCGATTCGGCGGAATCGCCAAAGCTGAGGTACTGCGGGTTGATGTCCTCCAGGGTCATATCATAGGCGGCGAGGAAGTCCAGCGCGTTAAAATACACGCCCGAGCCTGCCGAACCGATGGAGACGTTTTTGCCTTTGAGGTCGGCCACGGAGGTGATTTCCGGGTCGCAGGTGATGAGCTGAACGGTTTCGTCGTAGAGCGCCGCCAGCGCCGTGAAGCTGGTGATGGGCATGCCTTCGTATTGTTCAAAGCGGATGCCGTTGTAGGCATAGGCGGCAACGTCGTTTTGCACGAAGGCCAGCTGCGCGTCGCCCAAATCAATCAGGTCGATGTTGGCGGCGGAGCCGTTGCCGGCAATTGCCGTGACGGGCACGTCCGTGTTGCTGGTGATGTACTGCGCGAGCACGCTGCCAAAGGCGTAGTATGTGCCGGAAGTTCCGCCCGTGGTGAAAATCAGCTCGGCAGCTGCGGAGCTGGTCGCCGCCATGGCGAACACCATGACCAGAGCAAGCGCGATCGAAAATAACCGTTTCATTTCGTTGCCTCCTTTGATCTTTGATATTTAATATCATCGTTCACGATTTTTATTATATCAGGTATGAATGCAAAAAGCAATATGAGAAAATTATTTTGTGCGAATTTTTTGCGCAATTTAGGGGTTTATTTGCAATTTTATCAATTGAATCCTGCATTTTCGGGCGCAAACCCATAGCGATCCTGGGCTATGCGGCGTATGGCGGCGGCTTCGTGGGCGCGGGCGGGATCTGCCAGAAGCGCTTTTACGGCACGCTGGGTCTCCTCCAGCAGCGCGACGCTGGCGCCCAGCTGCGCGCCGGGCATCTCGGGCGCGCCGTGCTGGCGCGTGCCAAACCATTCGCCGGGGCCGCGCTGCTGCAGGTCGAGCTGCGCAAGGGTAAAGCCGTCGTTGGTGGAGCAGAGGGCCTGAAGCCGCTCGTTCGGCTGAGCGAGTAGGAAGCACCAGCTTTCCAGCGCGCCGCGCCCCACGCGGCCGCGCAATTGGTGCAGCTGGGAAAGGCCGTAGCGTTCGGCGTTTTCAATGACCATGACGGTGGCGTTTGGCACGTCCACGCCCACTTCCACCACGGTGGTGGAAACAAGCACGTCCGTTTCGCCCGCGGCGAAGCGGCGCAGCGCGGCGTCCTTTTGCGCCGCCTTCATCCTGCCGTGCACCAGGTCCAGCCGCAGCGAAGCGAGCGGCCCCGCCTTGAGCGCGGCGAACGTCTCCTCGGCGGAGGAGCAATCGACGGCCTCGCTTTCAGAAATCAGCGGGCAGACGATGTAGCATTGCCTTTTTTCCGCCGCCTGTGCGCGCAAAAAGCCGTAAAGCCCTTCCCGCTTTTCCTCGGGCACAATGCGCGTTTTAACGGCGCGGCGGCCGGGCGGCAGCTCGTCCACGACGGAAACGTCCAAATCGCCAAAGAGCACGAGCGAGAGCGTGCGTGGGATGGGTGTGGCCGAGAGGACGAGCACGTTGGGCGCTTCGCCGCCCGCTTTTGCGCCCAGCGCGCCGCGCTGGCGCACGCCGAAACGGTGCTGCTCGTCGGTGATGGCCAGTCCCAGCCGGCGGTAGGCGACGTTCTTGGAAATCAACGCATGCGTACCGATGATTACCTGCGCGCTGCCGGAAGCGGCCTCTGCTAGCGCGTGCTTGTGTTCGGCTGCGGATTGTTTGCCCGTCAAAAGCACACAGCGCACGCCCAGCGGGCCAAGCATGCGCTGGGCGGAGCGGAAATGTTGGGCCGCCAGCACCTCGGTCGGAGCCATGAGCGCCCCCTGATAGCCTGCGCGCGCTGTCAGATAGAGCGCGCCAAACGCAATGGCCGTCTTGCCGCAGCCGACGTCGCCCTGTACAAGGCGCGCCATCGGCGCGGGGGAGGCCAAATCTTTGCGGATTTCCTCCAGCACGCGCATTTGCGCCTGCGTGGGGGTGAATGAAAGCGAGCGCCAGAAGGCCTGCGCGTCCCGGGCGCTTGCACAAATGCGCGCGCCGCGCGCGTCGTGCGTGCGCAGCCCTTGCAAATAGGCCTGAAAAAAAACGAGATCTTCAAACGCCAGGCGGCGGCGCGCCGCCTCCAGCGCCTCATGCGATTGCGGGAAGTGCGCCTGCTCCAGCGCTTCCTGGCGCGGGCACAGCCCATAGCGCGCCCGGAAGGAGGCGGGCAGCGCATCGTCAAAGACGCCCTGCGAGAGTGCCGAGCGCAACGCCATGCGCATCGTCTTGGGCGGAAGTTTCCCCACGGGAGGATAGACCGGTTGAATGCCGCCTTCCTCCGCCGGGATGGGGTGGGTGACATAGAGGCCGCCCTTATTTTTGCGCAGCACGCGGCCATACCAGCGCACGCGCTGGCCGGCGCAAAGGCTTTTTGCCATCCACGGCGCGCTAAACCATACGCATGGGATTTTTCCCGTGCCGTCCTGTACGACGGCCGTTGTCATGTTGCGCCCGTTAAGCCAGATGCTGCGCACCGATTCCACCACACCGCAAAACGCTGCCTCCATGCCCGTGTGCAATGCGCTGATTTCAACCGTTTTGGTCAGGTCGCGATAGCCCGTGGGCAGCCGCTCTGCAAGCACTTCGGGCGTTGGGAAGCCGGCCTCCTTGAGCGCGGCGCAGCGGGCGGGGCCGATGCCTCGAATATCTTCCCATTGTAGCATATGTCCTCCTTCCGAGTGCCAGAACGGACGCAAACGCTTTCTTGGGCAATGAAAACGCCGCGAACCGAGCGGGCGCCGGCGCTTGCCGGTGCCGCTGGGACCGCGGCGTTCAAAACAGCGCGGCGGTTACTCCACCGCGAGAATGTAACAATAAACGGGTTGACCGCCGCTTTGCATTTCAACGTCGCAGCAGTCGTAGCGCTCGCTGAACTCGTCGGCAAGCGCGCGCGCTTCGTCCTCGCGCGCATCGGCGCCATAGAACACGGAAATCAGCGAATCCTCGTCCGTAACGAG
>DVLH01000134.1 GCA_018715585.1 Candidatus Aphodomonas merdavium | reverse complement strand
TGAGGATGGACAGGTGCAGCTCGCCGCGGCCTTTGACCAGGAACGCATCGGGCGATCCCGTCTCCTCCACGCGCAGCGAGACATCGGTTTGCAATTCGCGCATCAACCTCGCACGCAGATGGCGGCTGGTGACAAACTTGCCCTCGCGCCCGGCAAAGGGGCTGTCGTTCACCGAAAACGTCATGCTCACCGTCGGCTCGGAAATTTTGACAAACGGCAGCGGCTCCACTTGCGCCGGGTCGCAGATGGTATCGCCGATGTTGAGGTTTTCAAACCCGGAGATGGCCACGATGTCGCCCATCGCCACCGCCTCCGCTTTCACGCGCTTGAGCCCTTCAAACGTGTGCAGCCCGGAAAGGCGCTGGGGCGGCGTGACAAAATCGGTACCGTACGTGCAGCGCACGGCCAGCATGCCCTCGCGCAGCGTGCCGCGCTCAATGCGGCCGATACCAATGCGGCCGAGGTATTCGGAATAGTCGATCGTGGAGACGAGCACCTGCGCCGGGCCTTCTGTATCGCCCTGCGGCGCGGGAATATATTCGACAATCGCATCCAGCAGCGGGGAGAGGTCTTCGCCCGGGTTGTGCCAGTCCATCGTCGCATAGCCGCGGCGCGCGGAAGTAAAGAGGATGGGCCTGTCAAGCTGGTCGTCCGGCGCATGCATCTCGATGAGCAAGTCGAGCACTTCGTCCACAACCTCGTCGCAGCGCGCATCCGGCCGGTCAATTTTGTTGATACAGACCAGCACGGGCAGCTTGAGCTCCAGCGCCTTGCGCAGCACAAAGCGCGTTTGCGGCATCGGCCCTTCAAACGCGTCCACCAGCAGCATCACGCCGTCCACCATCTTCAAAACGCGCTCCACCTCGCCGGAAAAGTCGGCGTGGCCCGGCGTGTCGACGATGTTGATCTTTACGCCCTTCCAGCTGATGGCCGTGTTCTTGGCCAGGATGGTGATGCCGCGCTCGCGCTCGAGGTCGCCGGAGTCCATCACGCGCTCGGCCACCTGCTGGTTGTCGCGGAAGATGCCGCTGCGGCGGAGCATGCCGTCCACCAGCGTGGTCTTACCATGGTCTACATGGGCGATGATTGCAATGTTTCGAATATCGCTACGAGTCATTCCATTCCTTCCTCCCTGGCGACCGTATCCGCAAGGACGAGGCCTTTGTTGTTCTCCTCCGCCCAACGGATCGACCACTCGTTCGTAAAGAGCAGCACCGGGCGGCCAAAGCGGTCCTCCGCCACGGTGGTCGACGAACTCAGCTTCAAATTGGGCGGCTCCACGGGGCATTCCTGAATCCAGCGCACAAAGCGGTAATCCAGCGCCTCCCGCCGGATCTCCACGCCGTATTCCGTGCGCAGCCTGTGCTCCAGCACGTCAAACTGCAGCACGCCCACCACGCCCACAATCAGCTCTTCCATGCCGATCTGCGGGCGTTTGAACGTCTGGATTGCTCCCTCTTCCGCCAGCTGCGTCACGCCCTTGACGAACTGCTTGCGCTTCATGGAGTCAAACGCGCTCACGCGCTCAAAGTGCTCCGGCGCAAACACGGGGATCCCCGCATAGCGGACCTTGCGCCCGCCGCAGAGCGTATCGCCCAGGCGAAAAGCCCCCGTATCAAAAAGGCCGATAATATCACCGGGATACGCCTTCTCCACCGCCTCACGCTCATCCGCCATGAACTGCTGCGGCTGCTTGACCTGCATCATCTTGCCGCTGCCGCTGTGCCAGACGGTCATGTTCTTTTCAAAGACGCCGGAACAAACGCGCAGGAACGCCAGCCTGTCGCGGTGCGCAGGGTTCATGTTCGCCTGGATCTTAAAGATGAACCCGGTAAAATCGGGCGCATCCGGCTCAATCACGCCGCCATCCGACTCGCGCGGGCCCGGCGGCGGCGCCAGGCGCAAAAAGCGCTCCAAAAATGGCTCCACCCCAAAGTTGGAAACCGCGCTGCCAAAGAACATCGGCGTCAGTTCACCCCGGCGCACGGCGCCCGCGTCAAACGCATCGCCCGCCACGTCCAAAAGCTCCATTTCCTCCTGGAGCCTGTCGATGTAATGGCGTGCCAGCACATCTCCCAGCGATGGGTCGTCCAAGCTCACCTGGTATTTTTCCACGCGGCTCTTGCCGTGGTCACCCGCCGTGTACAGATCCACCATGCGCGTGTCGCGATGGCACACGCCCTGAAAATCGCCGTCCACGCCGATAGGCCAGTTCATCGGACAGGACCGGATGCCCAGCACATCTTCGATTTCCTGCATCAGCGCAAAGGGGTCCTTCGCTGCGCGGTCCATCTTGTTGACAAACGTAAAGATGGGGATGCCGCGCATCCTGCAAACCTTGAAAAGCTTGATCGTCTGCGCCTCGACGCCGCGGGCAGCGTCGATGAGCATGACGGCGCTGTCGGCCGCCACCAGCACGCGGTACGTATCCTCGGAAAAGTCCTGGTGGCCAGGCGTGTCCAGAATGTTGATATGGCAGCCGCCGTAGGAGAACTGCATTGCCGAGCTGGTGACGGAGATGCCGCGCTGTTTTTCAATCTCCATCCAGTCGCTCGTGGCGTAGCGCTCCGCCTTGCGCGCCTTGACGGAACCGGCCTGGCGGATCGCGCCGCCGTAGAGCAGGAGTTTTTCCGTCAGCGTCGTCTTGCCCGCGTCCGGGTGCGAAATGATGGCAAACGTCCTGCGGTTTTCGATTTCCCTCCGCAGGGCGTCGGTTGCTACGCTTTGCGCCATGAAGGAGCCTCCTCAGCGGTTTAATTCACGAAATTGTATTATATCGCCTGGCCATTTGCCTGTCAAACAAAATCTTGCCG
>DVLH01000133.1 GCA_018715585.1 Candidatus Aphodomonas merdavium | reverse complement strand
GCATGACCGAAGCCATGCCGTTCCTAATAAAAGCGATATTGCTTTTATATTCTTCCCGGGCTTTTGCCGGGGGCGCTTTGCAAAGCGGTTATTCCTCGTCGTGTTCCTCAAGCGAGACGATATAGCTGGCGAGGATGGAAATATCGCTGCCGAACCATTCCGTCGTGATGGCGCTGAATACACCGTTAAACGCCAGCGTAACCATGGCGTCGTTGACGGCTTCGCACAGCGCAACGCTATCCAGCGGGAACGCGGCCACGAGCTGCCAGACCGCTTCCGGCGCTTCAATCATTTTTAGATCCGCGCCGGCGTCAATGCGGTATTGCGCCGTAAGCTGATCCACCAGCGCAGCGTCGATTGCGCCGGTTTCTACATTGTTGAGCAGCTCGTAGTTTGAGGGGAAGGAATAGACGGTTTCCAAAGAGGTGTAGAAGTCCGTGTTTTCAATCAACACCTCAACCTCGCACGAGTTTTCACGCACACCCAGCGTCTTTCCGGCAAGGGCGGCTGCATTCGTCGCTTCACTGTCGCCTTTGACCACCAGCGCCGTGTGCGTCTCCAGATAAGGGAAGGAATAGCGCAGCGCGTTTTCCAGGCTGTCCGTCTGCGCATAGCCGCAAAGGATCATGTCCACCTCGCCGTTTTTCAGCGCCTCATCCTTCTCGCTCCAGGCGATGGGAACGATCTGCAGCGAAACGCCCAGCGCGTCGCAGATGGCGTAGGCAAAGTCTACGTCATAGCCTACCAGCTCGTCCAGCTCGTTGCGGAAACAAAAGGGGGCGTATTGCGCGTCCATGCCCACAAGCAGCGCGCCGCGCTCCTTAACATCTATCAGCGAAAGATCTGTCTCCTCCTCCGCAGCTGCGGAAAACGAGAGCAGCATACACAGCGCCAACAATACGGAAACGAGTTTTTTCATTTTTTTTCCCTCCTTTTTCGGGCAGGATCTCTTCTGAATGCATCCATAAATAGTGTAAGGTCATACTACCGTGGGAGCCAACATTTGTCAAGCGCGCAAAAAAAGCGTGACGAACGCCCAAAGCGTGAGTATAATCAGGATACGATAGGGAAGGAGGCCAATGCATTGTCAAAAATTACCGTTTGTTTGTTGCTTGCCGTCTGCCTTTTGACGGCCGCCTGCGGTGCGGCATCGGAGGGGATTGCGGTAACGGCGACGTTTTATCCTATTTATCTGGCTACGATCAACATCGCGCGCGGCGTGGAAGGCGTGGAGGTTTCCTGCCTGACGCCGCCGTCGGCGGGGTGCCTGCATGATTACCAGATGACGGCGGCAGACAGGCGCGTGCTGGCGGATAGCGACGTGGTGGTGTTCAACGGCGCGGGATTGGAAACTTTTTTGGACAAGCTGCTGCCGCAGCTGGACGCCGCGGCGGTGGACGCCAGCGAAGGGATCAGCCTCTTGCCGGGACACGAATCAGAGCAGAACCCGCACGTATGGGTGAGCATCAGCGGTGCGGTTGCGCAGACGCAAAACATTGCGCGCGGCCTGGCCGCGGCCGACCCGCAGCATGCGGAACAATACGAGGCCAACTGCGAGGCATACGTGGCAAAGCTTGAAACGCTGCGGCAGGAAACGGCCAGCGCGCTTGCGCCGTACGCCGGAGCGAAGATTGTGACCTTCCACGAGGCGTTCGATTATTATGCCAATGAGTTCGGCTTGCAGGTAGCTGCCGTCGTGCAGCATGACGAAGGCAACGCCCCTTCCGCCCGCGAGATTGCGCAGATGCTCGCAATTATCGAAGAACAGGGCGTTAGCGCGTTGTTTGCCGAGCCGCAGTACGCCGACGATTCCATCGATTTAATCGCACGCGAGACGGGACTGCCGGTTTATGAGCTCGATCCGGTGGTCAGCGGCGAAGCGGATCCGGAGGATTTCGACGCCTACCTGCGCATTATGCGCCAGAACTTGCAGACGCTGCTGGAGGCGCTGTCATGAGGCACGAGCATGTCAACTCCCCGTGCGGGGCGTGCTGTACGCAGTTTAAACATTTGACGGTGACGCTGGAAGGGTTTTCCGTGCTGGAGGATATTTCCATGCATTTGCACTGCGGCGAGATGACGGCGGTCATCGGCCCCAACGGCGCAGGGAAGACGACGCTCTTTCAGGCGTTGCTGCGCCAAATCCCTTATCGGGGCGAGATTACGTTTTCCAACGCCGAAGGCTCGCGCGTAGGAATGCCGCGCATCGGCTATGTGCCGCAGTATCTGGCGGCGGAGCGGCTGGCGCCCGCCAGCGTGCAGGATTTTTTCATCGCCGCCTGTTCGCGCTTTCCCGCGTTTTTGCCGCCGGGGAAGCGGCGGCGCAAAGCCATCGAGGAGGCGCTTGCGCGCACGGGCGCGCAGCAGCTGATCGACCGGCGGGTCGGGGCGCTTTCCGGCGGCGAAACGCAGCGGGTGCTGCTCGCCCTCGCGCTTACGCCGATGCCGGACCTGCTGCTGCTGGACGAGCCTGTCAGCGGCATGGACGCCGAAGGGCTCATGTCGTTTTACCGCCGGCTGGACGAGCTGCGCAAGGAGTACGACATCAGCATCCTGCTTTCCTCGCACGATTTCGCCTTCGTCAGGCGCTATGCGGACAAGGCCGCGCTGCTGGACCACCGCCTGCTGGCGTTCGGCTCGCCGGACGAGGTATTTGCCGGCGAGACGTTTGCGGCGCTGTTTCCCGGCGTCGCCGTGGAAGGGACGGGAAAACTGGCCGGAGAGGGGGCGCAGCCATGACGTTTCTGACGGATTTTTTCTGGGGCTGGACGCAATACGGCTTCATGCGCACGGCGTTTTGGGCCGTGCTGCTTATTGGCCCGCTTTATGGGCTGCTGGGAACGATGGCTGTGGACGGGCGGATGGCGTTTTTCTCCGACTCGCTGGGCCATTCGGCGATGACGGGCATTGCGCTGGGCGTGATGCTTGGCCTGGAAACGCCGGCATGGGCGATGATCGGTTACGGCATAGCGTATGCGCTGCTGCTCACCTACGTCAAGGCGCGCGGCGCTGCGTCGACGGATACGACGATCGGCGTTTTTTCCGCAACGGGGTTGGCCCTGGGCGTTGTGCTGCTTTCGCGCAACGGCGGGTTTGCCAAATATTCTGGCTATCTCATCGGCGACCTGCTGGCGATTGAGCCGGGCGACATTGCCGTGGCGGCGGTGCTGCTTGCGGTAACGGTTCTTTTCTGGGCGCTGTTTTATAACGGCATGCTGCTTGCGAGCATCAGCGCGCCCGTCGCCGCCAGCCGCGGCGTGCGCGTGCGCGCGCTGGAGACGGCGTTTTCCTGCCTGCTTGCCGTGGTGGTAATGCTTTCCATTCGCTGGGTGGGCACGCTGATGCTCAACGCCATGCTCGTGCTCCCTGCCGCGTCGGCGCGCAACCTTGCGCGCAGCGTGCGGCAGTACCACTTGATTTCCATCGTGCTCTCGCTTGTTTGCCTTGTGGTGGGCTTTTTGCTCTCCTTTGCCTGGGGCACGGCGTCTGGCGCGACGATTGTACTGACGCTGGCGGTGGGATACGCGCTTTCGTTGTTTCTCCGGTCCCATGGCGTACGCAGGGAGGGAGAGGGATGAACGCGCAGCCAGAGCGAAGCTGGAAGAAAAAATTTTGTGCCGTGCTCAGCGTGCTCCTTCGCAAGCGGCTTATGGTGCGCCGCGGGGAGCAGACGGTCGTCTGCCTGAGCCTGCTCTATTGCCTGTGCGCGCTGCTGCTGGCGCCGCATGTGGTATTGCCCTCGGCGCTTTTGGCGCTGTGCCTGCGCTACCGCTTCAGCCTCTGCCTGGATGGGCAGGGGGCGACGGCGGGCGATGTGGAGCGGTTTATGGACCGGGCGGCAAGCGGGCTGCGCGATGCGGGCGAAAGGCTGTCGGCGCGGGTGACAGGCGGTACGCGTGCGAATGCGCGCGACGCAAGATATGATTTTCGGGACGATGATTGGGACGGCTGAGGCATGCTGGGCATAGCGGGCGGCCTGCGCGAACGCGCAGGCCGCTTTCGGTGGGAAAAGCAGGACAAAATGAGCATGCTGCGCGCCGGGGACGCGCATTTTTATGCTTAAAAGGGCGGCTTTGTTGGCAAACCAAGAAAACCGCGACGGGGGACCGGAACCGCTGCGCCGCTGTGGAAACGCGTCTTTTGCTGGCGCCTGCCGCCGGGCGCAGCGCATTTTCAAATGGGCGTCTTTCTCTCGGTGGGGCAATTGCCTGCAGCGCTGGAAAAGCCGTGCGGAGGAGGCCCAGAACCGCCCGGGAACAGCCTGGCCGCCCTTGCCGCGCCGCCGGGCTCTTTTTGCCTGGACCAAAGCCGTGCCGGCCTTTCGCGGCAAGGGCCGGTGCCTGCGCCGGGAATCGATCCGGACGCATGAAGGCGGAATTCTGCCCGTAATCCTGTTTGAAAGCGCGCTGCTGCGACCTTTCCGGCGGCCCGGCCCATCCCGCTGCGATGCGCCGCCGGCGCAAGAGCCTGCAGCCGTCAACGAGTGGCGGTGGGGAACGGACGCCTGAAGCCCTTCCCAAAAAAGAAAGACGCGCTTGTACGGCGCCCCTCGCGTTTAGGGCCTTTCCCCTGCGGGGGAAAGGCCCCTGGAAGCCTGCCGGGGAAACGGCGCTTACGCTTGAGGGTGCTCCTGTGCCAGCGCCGCCTCGATGCAGGCGACGTTGTTTTTCAGGCGCTCCACGTAGGGCGCCAGGCGCAGCGCTTCCCGTGCCGCCTCAAGCGCACGCTCCTTTTGCCCGGTGTAGAAAAGGCCCAGCGAGAGCAGGTCATAGGGCAGGAACCCCCATGCATCCGCCTCGCAGACGTAGGAGCGCGGCCGTTCAGCGATTTCCAGCGCACGCTGCGCCAGAAAAACCATGCCGTAAAAGTTGTTTTGCAGATAAAGCAGCCGCGCATAGTCCAGCCAGGGCTCGCGCAGGTAGGGCGCTTCGGCACAAGCGCGTAGCAGCCATTGTTCCGCCTCGCGCGCATGGCCCAGTTCAACCTCCGCCCGGGCGATAAAGCGCATCGAGGCGCACCGCTCGTCGGGCCAAATAGCTTTGGGCATGGATAAATGGCGTTTGAGCGTATCGATGCACGCCTGCCATTTTTTGTTAAAAAGGTATTCCCGGCCCAGATAGTGCATGTTGCGGTCGTTGTCGGGGTCTTCTTGGACGGACAACTCCAGCAGCGGCAAATACTGTGCGCGCGACTTGGTCGGGTCGGAGAGATGATCCACCTGCACGCCTTCGGCATAAAGGGCGCGGATGGGTCCATCGTGCGTCAAGACTTCATGCACAGGGTTAATCCAGCGGAACCCATGCCGGGCATGGATTTTATTGATCCAAAAGACAACGCCTTCGCTGCCGTCCGGGTTAAAAGACCAGGTGTAGCGGTATTTGATCATATCCGCGCCCTTGGCCCATGCTGCTTCTACTTTATCCCGCCAGCCCGGGCGGAAAACCTCGTCCAGATCAATGCTCACGCAGATATCTGTGTTTTCCGGTACAAGCGCTAGCGCGCGGTTGCGCGCCGTGTCAAAGCGCCACGGTTCTATTTTTTCCGTATAAACGTGTGCGCCAAGGCCGGTCAGCAGCTTAACGGAATCATCGTCCGATCCCGTGTCGAGCACAACGACATCGTCTGCTTCGCTTACGGAATCCATAAAGCGTTTGGCAAACTTTGCTTCGTTTTTACATATTGCATATACGCATACACGATAAGCGCCCATCGAATCCCTCCCGAAGCAGCGTATGCGCCGCACGGTTGTGGGGTGCTGCAAAAAAAGGAGAATCTTAACGATATCTTGGCTGCGGTCAGCGTTGTCCGGGCGTATAATGGAGCTGGCTTTCCAGCAGGGCGACAGGCAGTGCGCTGGAATCGTCCCCGCGCTGGAGATGCAGCAGCTCATGGCGGAGCGTGCGGCGCTGCGAATGCTCGCAGTAGCGGTCGTTGAGGACGATGCAGTACCCCATGCCGCGGCGAAAGACGAAGCCTCGCACGGAGAGCGGCAGCGGGCGGGAGAGAACACAAATATCATTTTGTGCCAGATAATCTTCCAGCAGCATGAGGCGCCTCCTGCTTTTTGAGAAAATTGTACCGTCTCTTGCGGCGGTGCGCAAGCGCCTGTTTTGCGTCAATGCCGCCCGTTTGCGACGATTTGCTTTTTTTGTGCGGGCGTGATACAGTATACAAAGATCCTTTCCCGATGGCACGAAGGAGAGCACATGTCGCACCTGACGCAAAAGGCAATTGAGGCAACGTTTCTCTCGCTCCTGGAAGAAAAACCATTGAGCCGCATCACTGTGCGGGAGCTTTCCGCCGCTTGCGGCATCAACCGTAAGACGTTTTACAACCATTACGACGGTTTGGATACGCTGCTGGAGCAAGTGCTGTTGCGCCCGATGGAAGCCGCTGCCGGCGGCTCTTGCGGCTGGCTTGACGCTTTTTGCAAGCTTGCAGCGTTTTTGCAGGAGCAAAAGAAGCCGGTTTTGCACGTATATGCTTGCGATGCGCGCGAATGCCTGCAGCGCCGCTTGGAGTGCGTGGCGATGCAGATTGTAAAAGGCCAGCTTGCACGGGTTTGCTGCTGTCCAGAGACGGCGACCGATGAGACGGAGCAGGAGCAGGCGTGTGCGTTTTATGCTGCGGGGTTTGCGGGCATGTTTGACGCATGGCTTCGCGGAGGAATGGAAGAGGACATCGCGGCGCGCTTGCGCATGCTGGAACGAGGGTTGTGCGCTTTGCCGCGTTGCTTTGTTGCCATGCCTTCTGGGGAGAATTACACAGTTTAATAAAACCGTGTAAATTTTATACACGCGAGCAATTCTGACCATTGCCCGCAAGCTGATACAGATTACAATAACTGCGGTGGGTTATAAGAGGGAATTGAAACAGGACAGACGCTGCAAAGCGGTGGAGAAGAGGTTGAGCGATGGCGCTTTTTCTTTTTGCTTTTTGGCTGGTGCTCAACGGCGGCGCACGCATGGACGTGGTGCTGACGGGGATTGTGATTACAGGCGCGGTTTTAGTTTTTGCCTGTAAGTATTTGGATTGGTCTTTGCGCCGGGAAGCGGTGGTGTATCTGGCCGCGCCGCGGGCGTTGGTCTATCTAGGGCTTTTGCTCGAGGAGATTGTCAAGGCGAACATCGCCGTTGGCAAGCTGCTGATCGCCGGCAAGCCAAAGCCGGTGATCCGCACGTTCCGCACGGGGGTGCGGACGCGGCTGGGGCGCGTGCTGCTGGCCAACTCCATCACCATCACGCCTGGCACGATCACCCTCCGCTGCGAGGAGGATCAGCTGACGGTGCATTGCCTGGATGAAAGCCTTGCCGAAGGGCTTGTTGACAGCGCGCTGGAGAAGAAAATCATCAAGATGGAGGAGACGCTGCATGGAAAACCTGTTTGAAAAGGCAGTGGTGGTAGCGCTGTGCATTTACGGCCTGTTTATGGTCGCCTGCCTGATCCGCGCGTTGCGCGGGCCGCACATGGCCGACAGGGTCATCGCCATCAACATGACGGGCACCATCGTCATTGGGATGATCGTGCTGCTGTCGGTGGTGCTGGAGGAAAGCTTCCTCATTGATATGGCGCTTTTGTACGCGATGCTGAACTTTATTGCCACGGTGCTGCTGTGCCGCAGTTATGTGGGTGTGTTCCGGGCAAAGAAGAAAAGAAAGGAAGGGAAGGCCGATGCATGACGGGGTGCGCCATCTGATTTCCTGCGCGCTGCTCCTGAGCGCGATTGTTGTGGAGGCGTTTGCCGTGCTGGGGCAGTACCGCCTGCGCTATAGCCTCAACCGCGCCCATCCTGCCGGGATGGGCGATACGCTGGCGATTCTGCTGTTGCTGCTTGCGGGCATGGTGGAATATGGGCTTTCCATCTCCTCGCTCAAGCTTTTGCTCGTTTTGATCTTGCTGTGGTTGACCTCGCCGCTTTCCACCCACCTCATTGGGCAGATGGTGGAGATAACGGATGCGACGCTTGCAACGGAGGCGCGGGAATGGAAATCCTAAATGCAATTTTGCTCTTTGTCGTCATCGTCTGCGCGATTTCCGTCAGCCTGACGAAGAACCTGCTCTCTGCGCTGATTATCTTCATGACGCAGAGCTTGGTGATGTGTATCATTTGGATCTTGCTGGAATCGCCCGATTTGGCGATCACGGAGGCGGCCGTGGGCGCGGGCGTGACGTCGCTTTTGCTGTTTGCCGCGCTCAAGCGCATTCAGGCGTTAGAGGATAAGGGTGACGACGATGGGAAAAAATGACGGTTTTGCCTCGTGGCTGGAGAAAGGGTCGCAATCGCTGGACCTGGAGATGCAGGACGCGCTGCGTGAGCCGGAGGAGATAGCGCAACAAGAGCGCGAGATGGACTTGGAGGACGAGCTTGCGCCGCGCAGGCGTCCGAAGCTGCGCGCGTTGGAAGCCGCGCGCCGTGGCAGCAAGGGCACGGTGTTTCGCAGGTTGTATTGCGTACTGGCTGTGCTGATGTGCATGGGATTGATCGTGTTCATGGTTTTTTCCGTGTCGATGATGCCGGAGTTTGGCGACCCGGATACGCTGGAGCACAGCGAGCTTTCTTCCTTTTATGTGCGCAACACCATTCGCGATTCGGGCGCGGCCAACATCATCTGTGGCATCATCCTCGATTACCGCGGATTTGACACGCTGGGCGAGTCGCATGTGCTGTTCATTGCCGTATGCACGGTGATGCTTTTGCTGCGCTCGCCAAACGACGGCGAGGCGAGCGAGCTGGACGCGGCAGATTTGGAAGAGCACCGCTGCGAGGTGCGCAACGATCCTATCTTGCAGATTATTGCGCGCTTTGTCGTGCCGGTAATTTTCCTCTTTGGCGTGTATGTCGTGCTCAATGGGCACTTATCACCAGGCGGCGGGTTCTCCGGCGGGGCAATCCTGGGCGGCGGTATGCTGCTGTACCTGTTTGCCTATGGATATCGCCGGACGGAGCGGTTTATGACGCTGCGCACGTTCCGTATCGTGTCCTGCTGTGCGCTGGTGAGCTATTCGGCGCTGAAATGCTACCATTTTTACACCGGCGTGAACGAGATCGAAAGCATTTTCACGCGCGGCGTATATGGCACGCTTTTCTCCGGCGGCATGCTGCCGCTGCTGGACATCGCCGTCGGCTGTGTGGTGGCGTGTACGATGTACGCGTTCTTTACGCTCTTTCGGAAGGGGGACTTTTAAATGCTGCGGCTTTTGTGGACGCACATTGATGAGGTTGCCGCCGTGGTGCTGTTTTGTATCGGCTTTACGACGCTGTTGCTCAACCGCAACATGATCAAAAAAATCATCGGCTTTTCGATGATGGATACGGCCATCTTCCTGTTCCTGGCGTCCTATGGCTTTTTGGCGGGGCGCGAGGCGCCGATCTACATCGACGGGATCAACGATCCGGCGCTGTATGTCAACCCCCTGCCGGCCAGCCTGGTGCTGACGGGCATTGTCGTCTCCGTAAGCGTGACGGCGATTATGCTGGCGCTTACGCTGCGCATGTACCGACGCTACCGCACGCTCGACATTGATGAGATCGCCGAGAAGGTGCGCGAGGAGGGGAAATAATGCTGCTGTGGCAGAATATACCGATGTTCCTGGTGGTCGGGTCGCTCGCTTCCGCAGCGGTATGTTCCGTGCTGCCCAACCGGATAGCGCGCGCATGGCTCGTGTGTGCGGCGGGGACGGCATGCGCGGCGTCGGCATTTTTCCTGGGGAAGATGCTCGGCTACGAGGGCGGCTCATACGTCTATAAGATGGGCGAGTTCGGCGCGCCATATGGCAACGAACTGCTTTGCGGCGTGATGGAAGCCGCGGTGGCGCTGCTGTTTACGACGGTGCTCTTTTTGTCGGTGCTGGGCGGCTGGCGCAAGGGCAAGCAGGACGTGGATGGCGTGCGGCGCAACCTGTTTTGCACGGTGACGCTGCTGCTGCAAGCGGCGCTGATTGCTATGACGTATACCAACGACATGTTCACCGGCTATGTGTTTATCGAAATCACCACGATTGCAGCGTGTGCACTCATTTGCGTCAAGAGCCGCGGGCGCACGATGTTCGCCGCCACGCGGTATATGATCATGAACCTCATCGGCAGCGGCCTTTTCCTCTTTGGGCTGTGCATGCTCTATTGCCTGACGGGCCATCTGCTCTTCCCGCAGATGAAGGAGGCGGTGGCTGAGCTGGCGCAGACGGGGCGCTATGACGTGCCGCTGTTTACGTCGCTTGTGCTGATCACGTTTGGCATCGGCATCAAGAGCGGGCTTTATCCGTTCCATACGTGGATTCCGAACGCTTACGCCAACGCAACCCCGTCGGCCAGCGCGATGCTCTCTTCTCTCGTATCCAAGACGTACATTTTTCTGCTGCTAAAGGCGATTTCCCGCGTCTTTGGACAGGAGACGTTTTCGCTGGTGGGCGACGTGCTGTTCGTATTTTCTATGCTGGGCATTGTGATGGGCTCGGTAGAGGCGCTTTTTGAACACAACGTGCGCCGTATGATTGCCTGGTCGTCGGTGGCGCAAATTGGCTATATTTTCCTGGCGGCATCGCTCGGCACGCGTGCGGGCGCGGCCGCCGCCGTGTTCCACATCCTGGCCCACTCGCTCGCCAAATCGATGCTCTTCCTCTCTGTGGACCGGCTGGTGACGGTCTCCGGCGGCAAGAGCGATTTCCGCGATTTGCGCGGGGCGGGTTCGCGTGCGCCGCTGGCCGGCGCAGCGTTTGCCGTGGGCGCGATGAGCATTGTAGGCATTCCGATGCTGGGAGGGTTTTCCTCGAAAATGTTCCTGGCACAGGCGGCGTTGGAGCTGGCAGAATGGAAGTGCGTGCTGATGCTGTGCGTGCTGGCGGTGAGCGTGGTGCTCAACGTGGCGTATTTCCTGCGCACGGTGCTTACGCTCTACCGGGATCCGCTCCCGCGTATGGAGAACGTGCAGGGACAACCGGCGGGGTATGCGTTTTGCACGGCGATGGTTGCACTCATTGCGCTTAACATTACGCTGGGCGTAGCGGGTGGTACCGTGATGGACTGGATTCAAACGGGCGTCATGCTTTTGTAAAACGAAAGCGTTAAGACACAATACGGGAGGGATTTCATGCAAGGCCAACTGTTTCTATTGCTCCCCATCTTTTTTCCGGTGGTGATGGCGTTTGTGCAGTACTTTTTGCGCCTGAGCGCCGGGCAGAGGAACGTTCTGACGGTGGTTTCGCTTGCTGTAACGGCGGCGCTGGCACTGATTGCGGCGTCGATGCAGGGCGCGTCATGCGTGCTGTGGAACATGACGGACCAGATTGCCGTCGCCTTCCGCGTAGACGAAATATCCGTGCTGTTCTTGGCGCTGGTGTCCATCGTGTGGGCATGCGCAGGGCTGTATGCGACGGAATATCTGGAGCATGACGCGAGCCCCCGGCGCTATTTCCTGTTTTATCTCTTGACGCTTGGCGCGCTGATGGGCCTTTGCATGGCGAAGAACCTAGTGACGCTGTACATGTTCTACGAGATGATGACGCTGCTTTCTATGCCGCTTGTGCTGCACAATTTGGACAAGGAAGCCGTTGCGGCCGCGATCAAATACCTCATTTACTCGGTGTTTGGCGCATCGGCGGCGCTGCTGGGCATTTTCTTTGTGGCTGCGAACGCGCCGTCGTTCGATTTCAGCGCGGGCGGGCTGTTTG
Source organism: Candidatus Aphodomonas merdavium (assembly GCA_018715585.1). GTDB lineage: Bacteria > Bacillota > Clostridia > Christensenellales > Aristaeellaceae > Aphodomonas > Aphodomonas merdavium. The sequence continues at coordinate 2,057 of DVLH01000133.1, read as the reverse complement.
CACCCGGCGCGCCGGTGGACGAGAAGCTGGCGCTGGGCATCTTCTTTGTGATGATTGTCGGCTTTGGCGTGAAAGCGGGCATGTTCCCGATGCACAGCTGGTTGCCCACAGCGCACCCGGTTGCGCCGGCATCGGCGAGCGCCGTGCTCTCCGGCGTCATTACAAAGGCGGGCGTGCTGGGCATCATCCGCGTGATTTTCTACACGGCGGGCGTGGAGCGGCTGCGCGGCACGTGGGTGCAATATGCGTTCATGGCGCTAACGCTGATTACCGTCATTCTCGGTTCGCTCATGGCGTTTAAGGAAAAGCTTTTCAAGCGCCGGTTGGCTTATTCAACCGTCAGCCAGGTGTCTTATGTGCTCTTTGGCCTTTCGACGATGACGACATTGGGCTTTGTAGGCGCGCTTTTGCACGTCGTTTTCCACTCGCTCATCAAGGATACGCTCTTTATGTCCGCCGGTGCGGTCATTCATAAAACCGGCAAGACGTCTGTGGAGGAAATGACCGGCATTGGCAAGCGCATGCCGGCGACGATGTGGTGCTTCACCATTGCTTCCCTCGGCCTTGTCGGCATCCCGCCGACGGGCGGCTTTATCAGCAAGTGGAACATTGCCGAGGGCGCGATGGGGCTGGGCAATGCTGCGGCTTGGTTCGGCCCTGCGTGCTTGCTGGTTTCGGCCATTCTCACGGCGGCATATCTGCTTGCTGTGTCAATTCGCGCGTTCTTCCCCGGGGAGCAGATCGCTGCCGCGGACTGCACCCGCTGCGAAGTGGGCTGGCGGATGCTGGCGCCGATGATCTTCCTGACAGCGCTGATCGTGGTGCTGGGCATGTTCCCGACGCCGCTGATAGACGCGTTTGAAACCATTGCCGCAACCTTGTTTTAATTGTTGAAGGAGAAATCATGAGACTGTTCATTTGCGCGATGATTCCCGCGGCGTTTGCGTTGCTGCTGCGCCTGCTCGTCGGGAGCAAGCGTGCCGTGCGCATGGCGGTTTGCGTCGGCGGGACGTTTGCAACATCGCTTCTGCTCTTGCCCAGCCTGCTGCACCCACAACAGGAGACGTTTGTGCTCTTTCGCCTGACGGATACATACCGCTGCGCGCTGCGGCTGGACGAAGCCGGAAGCGTGTATTTGGGGCTGGCGGCGCTGCTGTGGCCGTTTGCGGTGCTGTATGCGGTGGAATATATGGCGCATGAGGAGCGCGAGCGGTATTTCTTTTCGTGGTACCTGCTGGCGTATTCGGCGGCAATCCTGCTGGCGGCCGCAGCAAACCTCTTTACGCTCTATATCTTCTATGAATTCCTGACGCTGCTGACCGTTCCGCTCGTGTGGCACAAGCGGGACAAGGAATCCATCCGCGCGGCGCGGACATACCTGCTGTATCTTGTGGGCGGTGCGGCGCTGGGGTTCTTTTCGATGGTGGCGGCGGGCCAGGCGGGCGCTCATACGTTTGTGGCGGGCGGCGCGCTTAGCGGCGCGGCAGGGCGCGAGGCGCTGCTGCGCGTGATGGCCATAGCGGGCTTTATCGGCTTTGGCGCAAAGGCGGCGGTATTGCCGCTTTGCCGCTGGCTGCCCAAGGCGTCGGTGGCGCCCACGCCGGTGACGGCGCTGCTGCATGCGGTCGCGGTTGTCAATGCGGGCGTGTTTTCCGTGCTGCGGCTGATATATTATACGTACGGTACGGCATTCCTTGCCGGCACCTTTGCGCAGGCGGTAATGATGCTGCTGAGCGGCTGTACGGTTCTTTATGGCGGCGTGCGCGCCGTGCGCGAGACGCGCCTGAAACAACGCTTTGCCTGGTCCACGGTCAGCAACCTCAGCTACATGCTCGTTGGCCTTACGCTGATGACGCCGGAAGGGATGACGGCAGGGCTGTTGCACATGGTGTATCACGGCTTGATGAAGATCGTGCTGTTCGGCTGCGCGGGCGCGGTGCTGGTGCAGACGGGGCTGACGGAGATCCGCGCGATGCACGGGCTGGGGTGGAAAATGCCGTTCGTGTTCGGTGCAATGACGCTGGCGGGGGTTGCGCTGGTGGGCCTTCCGCCGCTGC
>DVLH01000132.1 GCA_018715585.1 Candidatus Aphodomonas merdavium | reverse complement strand
CAACAAACCACCTGGATTTACTCTATCAGAAACAGATTTTCGCGCTCATTCAAGATTGGCTTCGTGAACCGGGGCGTGCAGTGCTTTCCGTTGTGCATGATTTGAGCCTTGCACGGGCGTATGGCACGCGGGCGCTGTTGCTCAGCCATGGCCGTGCCGTCGCCGATGGTTCCATTGAAAGCGTTTTTACGCCAGAAAACCTTAGCGAAGTCTATGGAATGGACGTCTATGCCTGGATGCGGGAGATGCTCTCGCAGTGGCGCGCATAGCCGCATGGGAGGGGAGAGACGTCCATGCTGTACCTGACGAACTGCAGTGATTTGCCCGATGACGTAGGGCGGTTTGACGGGGAAGAAGAAGTCCGCGCGTTTTGCGCGCGTACAAAGATTGATGGTTTCGAGCTGCTGGCGCTGGGCGGCGGTGGGTTGGGCCCGGTTCCGCGCGAACTTGTCATAGGTGTGCACCTTTTGTATTATCCGTGTTTCGTCGATTTTTGGAACGGCAATGAAGCGGGTGTCGTTGCGGAATTTGGCAGCGTTGCCGAGGCGCAAAAGCGGCTTGGCAGCCGCGCGCAGATGATCGGACGCCTGCGCGCCCAGCTGGATTGGGCGCAGGAAATAGGCGCAAAATACGTGGTGTTCCATGTCAGCGACGTTTCGCTTGCCGAGACGGTGACGGGGATGCGGTTGCATAGCGACGAAGCGGTTGTTGATGCGGCGCTTGCATGGCTTCGTGCGGCGGTGCGGCAAGAGTACCGTTTTGAGTTCTTGGTGGAAAACCTCTGGTGGCCTGGATTTGATTTTCTCCGGCCGGAGATCACGCGCGAACTGCTGGAAGGGGTGCCGCTGCGGCGAAAAGGGATCATGCTGGACGTCGGACATCTCATGCATACAAGCCCGACGATTGCCTCGCAGGAGGAGGGCACGGCGTTTGTGCTGCGCCAGTTTGCACGCCATGGCGCGCTTTGCGCCCAGATCCGCGGCCTACACCTGCATCAGTGGGTGGAGGGCAGCGCATATCGAAGCGCGCTCGGGAAAAACCCACCGCAGCTGCATGGCGACTATGCGCAGCGGCTTTCGCAGGCATATGGACATGTGCTGCGCATGGACGCGCACCGGCCGTTTAGCAGCCCGTGCGTGCGCCGCATGGTCCAAAGCGCCGCCCCGGAATACCTGGTGCACGAGCTGATTACGCGCGATCGGGCCGAGCATGAGTCGTTCCTGCACACGCAAAACAAGGCGCTGGGGAAAGGATAGGGGTGGGCGCCCGGCATGCCGGGGCACCACGGCAAAACCGCCTTGCTTTGCCCTTTTCCGCAGGCGGTACATACGATCTGTGACGCCGGAAAGCCGGCCTTCGCATTGAAATTTACGGCATGCTTCCTGAGAGGACGTGGCGATCTGCGCACCGCTTTTTCCTGCTTTTGTTGCTGATAATCGTTTGTTCATCAGGTACCGGGCTATGTTCCTTCTTTTTGCAAGAAGATTCTCCTATGGCCATGTGGTGCTAGGACTTATGCGCCGGGCACAAGAAGCGCTAAGGTACAATGAATCCATCCATCTGCAAAGCTGGCGGTACGATGCCGGGCATTGTCCTTTGTTTCCTGCGGACGCATGCAGCGCGTTATGCAGCCGGTAAGCTACGTGAAGGTTGTCTTTTTGTTGGTCTTCCTAACGGTATCCGCTGTATTCCCTTCTTTGCGCCAAGCTGGATGACCTATGCAGTATTGTGCTGCGCTCCTTTTTCAAACGTTCAGAAAGTGCGGTTCGGGCTTGTTGCTACCGCTTCTGTGTTTTCCCTTGCCACTTCCGTCGCTGCTACAGGTTTTTCTATCGTTGCTTGCTTTTCTTAGGGAAATGCCTTCCTGCGGGGTTTTTTGAAAAACACGATAGGACCTTTCCAACTCCATCGGAATTTCTTCCCTGTACAACATTGTATGCAGCTGGCAGACGGCGCTTTTGCAAAGGGAGTTCCTCTTCATTGTCCCTGGTTTTTTACACCGCTCGCCTGGCGTGCGGTTTTCTTGAAGCAAAATACGCCCGGTATATGGCCGGGCGAGGGGAAATGACAGGGGCTTTGCGCGAAAGACGTCCGTTGCGAAAGCATACGCGCAAAGCGTCATCGGACGATTTGCAGCACCCGCTCCGCGTTGTCTTGCATCATGGCATGGATATGGCCGGGCGCAATGCCCGCCTGCTCGAGCATGGGACGGAAATCGGTCAGAAGATAGTTCAGCCCCATATCCGTGGCAAAATAGGCGCGCAGGCGCTGGTTGGTCGTATCCAGGCTGAGGACGATTTGCCCTGCGTACCCTGCGGCACACATCTGCGAGATGAGGGAGAGCTCCTGCGCATCGCTGACGTATTTGAGACGGTGCACGCTGTCATAGCAGAGGGAACAGCCTGTGGCCAGCACCTGCAGATGATATTGCGGGTCATAGTGGGTGCGGTCCAAATGGCAGATCAGCAGCCGCTCTGCGGGGAGATGGTGTGCGGAAAACCAGCGGATTAACGCTAGCATGTCCGTATCTTTTTCCGTGTGGATCATCACGGGCGCGCCGGAACGCCCGGCTGCCGCCGCTACGGCGGAAAAAAGCCGGCGATAGGTGGGATGCTCAAGCCCGCCCGGTTCAAATGCCGCTTTGACCAGGCCTGCCTTTGCCTCCGTTCGCTCGCCTCCGGGGGAAAGCATCCCTTCCGTGATCTCGCTGAAAAAACGGCCGGCCAGCGCGTCCTCATCCAACGATATCAGCGCGTTTTCCTCTAAAAAAAGCAGCTTGTGAAACCCAGTCACTGCAATGATTTTTACGCCGCTTTCCACGCTGAGGCGCCGCAAGATATCCGCATCGCGCCCAAACCCACCGGGTTGTGCGTCCACAATCGTGCCGCCACCGCAGGCGGCATATTCCTTCAGCTCCGCCAGCGAGCGACCATAATCCTCCATGCAGAGGGCCGCATTGCTGGCAAAGGATGGGCCTTTGCGCAGATAGATATGTTCATGGCATTGCGTATGGCCAAGTGAGGACGGCGCAGTTGCGCCCGTTACGGTTTGAACAAATGCTTCGGATTGCGCAAACATGTCGGTCCCTCCCTTTTGCGCCGCGATGTACCCGGCGCGGACGTACAAGAAAAGGCGCGGGCAGAAAAGCTCGCGCCTTTTTGTTTCTTGGCAGCGCTTGAAACCGGCGCGCAAAACGGAAACAAAAGCGCGCCCTGCCGGTCCTCCACCGCCCGGCAAAACCGCGCTTAGCGGTATTGCTTGACGATTGCGGAGGCTTCCTTGGCCAGCCCAGCTATTTTTTCAAAGTTGCCGGCGCTGATGTCCGCCTTCGTGCACAGCCAGCTGCCGCCGACGGCGCGGATGAAGGGGGCGGAAATATACTCGTTCAGGTTTTCGCCATTGACGCCGCCCGTAGGCACAAACTGTACGCCGACGAACGGGCCAGCAAGCGCTTTCATGGCCTTGAGGCCGCCGTAAACGTTCGCAGGGAAGAACTTGAACGTCTTAATTCCCAGGCGCATGGCAGCCATAATCTCTGTCGGGGTAACGCAGCCAGGGAGCACGGGGATTTCATTTTTGACGCACCATTCAACTGTTTCTGGATCAAAGCCGGGGGCGACGATAAAGTTTGCACCCGCCGCTACGCAGTCCTTGCACTGCGCGAGCGTCAGGACCGTGCCCGCGCCGACGAGCATATCGGGGCATTCGCTGACGACGCTGCGGATTGAATCCAGTGCGGCGCCCGTGCGCATGGTGATTTCCATCACATCAATCCCGCCGGAGAGCAGGGCTTTCGCGGTAGGGACGGCGTCCTTTGCGTTTTCAATGACGACAACCGGCACAACGCCGGACCTAGCGCAGCGTTCCATTGCATCCATGGCTTTCTTCCTCCTCATTCAATCGCAGGGTTGGCGCTGCGCGCCATTATCCCCAGCATGAACGTTTATTAAAAGAGTATACGCGATAATCCAATTTTTGTAAAGTAATCCGAAGAATTCCCGGCGCATCTTTGCGCGCAGAAGTGCGGCTTTTGCATAAACCCGGGCAAGGCATTTGCGCCGGTCCTTTTGGGGAGCACGGAGGCACAAAGCGAGAAAAGGGATTGCGGTTCCGAACGCTTCTAAGCTGCCGCAGCGCCCACGCAGCCGCTTTTCCAGGCGGGCTTAGGCGGGGCGGTGACTGGCAGAAACGGCGTCTGAAAGGCAAAAGGCCGCTTTTGCGGCCTTTTGGTAGGAAAGCATAGCGCTTGAATGGCTGCTTGTTCGTGCCAGCACGAACGCTTTGTTTTTTATATCGTCTCCTTGCAGACGGCTGCCAGGAGTGCTGCGGCAAAATCGATCTGCTGGGGGATTTTATCGAGGTAGCCAAATTCTTCGACGGTATGCATTTTGCCACCGGGCATTCCCAGCCCGTCTAGCACGCCGATGCCTGCCTGGCCGGCAATGGCAATATCCCCTGCACCGCCCGTCTTTTCATGGTGGAGTTTAATGCCTTTTTGCTCGGCGACGGCAAGCGCGAGGGAAAGCAGCGCCTGGCTTTTTTCATTTAGGTCAATCGCCGGGTGAGAGGCGCCAAAGGAGACGGATGTGTGTGCCCCGGGCACAGGCTCCTGCGCGCAGAGCGCGAGAATTTTATCCATCAGGGGCTTTTTGTATTTTTCGTCGAAGTAGCGGAACTCGCACCGGGCGCTTGCCTCGGACGCGACAATGTTTTCCGCCGTGCCGCCGCTGATGACGCCGGCGTTGAAGGAGATATCCTTTTCGTCGTCCCGCAGCGCGTAAAGCTTGCTGATCTGCTTGCACAGCGCCTCCACTGCGCTGGCGCACGTTTTGTACTGTGCGCCCGCGTGGCCGGGAACACCCGTGCAGCGGATGTTGACGTTTGTCACGCCCTTTCGCGCGCAGGTCACGCGTTCATCCTGGCCGGAAGGTTCAAAGCTCAGCGCCGCAAACGCTTCCTGTGCTGCGTGCAGGATGATGTCATGGCTTTCCTGTGAGCCGATTTCCTCGTCAGGATTGATGACAGCATGAAGGCGGTAGCGGTTGAGGTCGATGGAGGGAAGCGCCTGCTTGAGCGCATAGAGCAGGATCATCACGCCGCCCTTCATGTCTGCAATGCCGGAACCGAGCGCCTTGCCATCGCCGAGGTCCTGGAACGGGACGGCCATTGCGTGCGGGAAGACGGTATCCATGTGCCCCATTAGCAGCAGCGTCTTTTCGCCCTGCCCAAGCGTGCAAGAAAGGGTAGGGCCGCAGTGCTTGCCGGGGATGGATTGGATGCTGAAGCCGAGCGACGCAAAGTCCGCCGCGATCAATTCCGCCACGGCGGCCACATCGGCGGCGTCCAGCGAACCGCTGGGCTGGTTGACATATTGCTTTAACGTTTCAATCGGCGCGTGTAACATTGGTGTTTCTCCTTCGCTCTCGGGAAATTAAAGCACTTTGTTGAGGAAATCCTGTGTGCGCTTTTCCTGCGGATGGTTAAAAAGCGCTGACGGCGTGCCGGATTCGACAATCTGCCCATCATCGAGGAAGAGCACATAATCGCCCACCTCGCGCGCAAAGCGCATCTCATGCGTGACGACAACCATCGTCATCCCATCGCGCGCCAGCGCTTTCATGACATCCAACACCTCGCCGACCATTTCTGGGTCTAATGCGCTAGTTGGCTCGTCAAAGAGCATCACGTCCGGATCCATCGCCAGCGCACGCATAATCGCTACACGCTGCTTTTGCCCGCCGGAAAGCTTATCGGGCCATTCGTTCCATTTGTCCTGTAGCCCTACGCGCGTGAGCAGCTGCATGGCCTTTTCTTCCGCCTGCTGCGCGCTGATACCCAGCACTTTGCGGGGCGAGATGGTAATGTTGTCTTTCACGCGCAGATGCGGAAAGAGGTTGAACTGCTGGAAAACCATGCCAATGCGCTGGCGCATCTTGCAAAGCGTTTCCCGGTTTGCCGCCGTGACGTCCTGCCCTTCAAAGAGAATCTTGCCTTTGGTAGGCTTTTCTAGCAGGTTGATCGAGCGCAAAAGCGTGGATTTTCCGCTGCCGGACGGGCCGATCAGCACGATGACGTCACCCTTATGCACATTCATATCAATGCCCTTGAGCACCTTGAGCTTGCCAAAGTCCTTTTTCAGGCCGACAATTTGTAAAAGCGTTTCCTGCGAGGAGCCGGAATCAAACGTATTTGTTTTCTCCACGGCGCATCCTCCTTTCCAGCAGCGTTAACAGCCATGTCGCCACATATGTCAACACAAAATAGATGATCGCAGCGGCAATTAGCGTTTCGATATAGTAGTAGTTGACGGAGGCGAGCTTATACGCCTGATATGTTAGCTCATACACGCCGACAGCGTAGAGGATGGAAGATTCCTTGATGATGGCGACAAACTCATTGCCCATGGCCGGCAGCGTCACCTTGATGGCTTGCGGCAGGATGATGTAAAGCATCGTCTGCGATGAGTTCATGCCCAGCGATTGCGCCGCTTCCACCTGCCCTCGCTCGACGGATTGAAGCCCGGCACGGATGAGCTCCGCCATATATGCGCCGGAGTTGATCACCAGCGCGATGACACACATCGTCAACCGCTCCATGCGCACACCTAGCTGCGGAAGGCCATAGACGATCAGCAGCACCTGCACCAACAGCGGCGTGCCGCGGATGAATGTCACATAGGCGTTCATCAGCCAGCGCAGCGGTAAAATGCGCGTGCGGCGGGAGATGGCGACGATCAACCCAAGCAGCGAACCAAAGAGCACCGTAAAAAACGCTAGCTTAAGCGTGATGCCGACGCCCTCGAAAAAGACGCTGTATTTGGTAGAGATAATCGTCCAGATTTTGTCAAAATGAATCATGGAAAGTTCCTTTCCTCCAAGGCGGCCCCCTCCATAATCCCAACCGCCCCTTCCAACGGGAAGGGGCAGCCGGGCGGAGGCGCGCCGCGCGCCGTTTTATTCTTTACTTCTTATTCTTCTTCGGTGTCAATCAGCGTTGCGTTCTGTGCCACGGCCGTATCCACCCAGGAATCAAACGTGCCATCCGATGTGACCTGCTCGATGTAAGCGTTGACAACTTCCAGCAGCGATTCATTGTCGCCTTTGGCGACGGCCACGGCAACGCCGCCCACATCGTCATAGTTGACAGGGATTTCGCTGATAGCGAGCTTGCCGGGGTTGAGGGCGATGTGCGTCTTGGCTACCATGTCCGTCAGCAGCACGCCGTCGAGCGAGCCCTGAAGCAGATCCAGCACGAGCAGCGCCACCTGATCGATGACGAGCGGTTCGGCGTTGGAGAACTGCTCCTCCAGGATTTCCGCCTGCAATGCACCCATTTGGGCGCCGACCTTTTTGCCCGTCATATCCTCCACGGTCTTGAGCGTGTCATAATCCTCGGCACGCACAAGCATGATCTGGCTGCCGGTATAATAGGAAATGGAGAAGTCCACCACTTCTTCACGCTCCGGCTTGATGGCCATGCCGGAGATGATCATATCGATTTCACCCGCGCGCAGCGCTGTGATCAGCCCAGCGAACGATTGGTCAGAAATTACCAGCTCCACGCCGAGTTCCTCTGCGATGCCCTTGGCAAGGCTCATATCAAACCCGGCGTATTCCTCTTTGCCCGTTTCCGGGTTGGTGTAGTAAAACTCATAGGGCGGGAAGCCGACCGACGCGCCGACGACGAGTTCACCTTTTTCAAGAATGTCGCTCAGTGCATCCGCGCACGCGCTGGACGCCAACGAGAATACGAGCAATAATGCCGTCATCACTGCCAAAGCCTTTTTCATTTCCGTCCCCTCCTAGAATGCAAATTTATTCTTTACGAGCGCAAATTATAACCATTTCCGCCGCTTGTCAAGGCATAAAATTGCGAAATTTTAATTTTTTTTCGCATAATAAGCGAAAATCATCGGCTTACAATTCATGCTGGGAAAATAGCGATTAAGAATATTCAATTGGTATGCATTGCGCGCTGCCACAGCGATTAGGCGTGAGGGCTTTTGCGTGCAGATAGGTTTGCGGCACCGCTGCCGCGGTTTGACTAGTGGCGCAAAAGCGAAAAGGCGTGAAGGGAAAACCGATAAATATCCTCTTATGCACAATTTCTAAAAAAACTTATAGCCAAAGGGTGAAAAACTTTTGGCATCGTAAAGCGGAAAAGTTTTTCTGCGTGTACAGCAAACAGGCGCAAAATTATAATGAAATTAAAGCCAAGGATAAGGCGAAAGAGGGGCGAGAGTAAATGAAGTATTCCATTTTTACTGTGATGGCGCCCGGGTGCACGGTGGAACAGATTGGGGAAAAGCTACAGGCACACGGGTATGACGGCGTGGAATGGCGCGTCGGACGGCGTGTCGAGGAGGAACCGCAACCGTTGCCGGCGAGGGCACAGTGGTATTGGGAGTATAACCGGGCGACGCTGAACCTGGAGGACATCGAGAAAGAGGCGGCGTGGGCGGCGGCTGTTTGCGAGCGGAACGAGCTTGAAAAAGTATCGCTGGCTTCCTATCTGATGCCTGCGCAGCTTGCGGACATTGAGCGGCTGCTGGAGGCGGCAAAGCACAACGGCTTCCAGATGATCCGGTTGTTTCCGGATAAATACACGGGGGCGGAACCGTATCCAAGGATGATGGAGCGGGTGCGCAGAGAACTGCGCGAGGTGGAGCGCATGGCGCGTCGCTGCGGCGTGCGCGTGACGCTGGAAATCCATATGGATACGATCATCCCGAGCGCGAGCGCCGCCTGCCGTTTGCTGGAAGGCATGGACGAGGAGCTGCTCGGCGTCGTCTACGATGCCGGCAACATGGTCTACGAGGGGTATGAACAATATCAGATGGGGTTGGAAATGCTCGGCGCGCGGGTGCATCACGTACACCTGAAGGACGCGCGGGTGCTGCCCTGCGCGGGAGGCGGCTATGCCGCGTCGTTCTGCCGCATTGGGGAAGGGCAGGTCCGCTTTGACAAGCTATTTGACGCGTTGAAAAAGCAGGGATATGCCGGGTATTTGTCCTTTGAAGATTTTTCCGCCCCGCATGAGGAGGATGAAAAGCTCGCACGCAATTTGGCGTACATCAAAACAATTTGGGAAGAAAGCGGTTTTAGGCCGCTTTAAAGAAAAGGAGGAGAGGATTTATGAAAAAACTGGTCTGTTTGCTCCTGGTATGCACGCTGCTTGCAGTGTCGGCAGCTGCACTGGCTGAGCCGGTCAAGCTCGTGTTCTGGGATATGATCTGGGGCTCTGCAGGTGTTTATGACAAGGCGGGCGAAGCGCTTGTAGCGGAGTTTAACGCCTCCCAGGACGAAATTGAAGTGGAATATCAAGCGGTTCCCTGGGACAACTACTACCAGGTATTTTTGACTGCCATCACATCCGGCGCAGGCCCGGACGTGGCGACTGCCGGTTCGCAAACGCCGATGCAGTTCGCCTCGATGGGTGAGATCCAACCGTTGGACGCGCTGCTGGAAAAATGGGAGGCGGAAAACGATCCGATCCTCGATGATTTCCTGCCGGGCTTCTTGGAGACCAACCTGCTTGACGGCCACACGATCGCGCTGCCTTGGAACGCTGATACGCGCGTATTCACGTACAGGACGGATTTGTTTGAAGAGGCCGGCATTACCGAACTTCCTACGACGTGGGACGGCCTGCGCGATGCGCTGCGCAAGCTGAAGGAAACGTTCCCGGATATTATCCCGCTCGTGACGGCCGGCGACTCCGGCGGCGCGCAGAACATCATGATGTGGTTGACCGTCTCCAACGATGTTGGACCGATTACGGCTGACTATGAAGCGAATATGACGTCGCCGCAAATCCGCGAATGCCTGGAATTTGTGGCCTCGCTGATGGATGAAGGGTTGATCCCGGAGGCGACGGTGAGCTATAAGGACGCCGACGCACAGCGGCTGTTTATGGCGGGCGAAGCGGCGATCTTCTATGGCGGCCCGGTCAAGCTCTTCTGGAGCGAGGAGAGCATCAGCGACAAGATCGATGTGATGGATCCGATGCAGGGGCCGTCGGCAGAAAAACCGCAGACCGTCTACTGGGCGAACAGCATCGCTTCCTACACGAAGGAGCATCCGCAAGAGGCGCTGACGTTCATCGAATGGTGGGTGAAGAACAGCCTTACGCTCTTTACCGATGGTCAGGTGGGCAAGGTTCCTGTGCTTGCCTCGCAGCTGGAAGATCCGTTCTTTAAGAGCAATGTGCTTGACCGCGCGCTGACGGAGAAAATTGCGCCCACGTTTGTGCATGCAACGTATCCCGTCCTGAACTTCTATCCCGCCTTTGGACAGATCAACGGCGAGCGCTACCTGGGCCTGGCGCTGCAGGAAGTCCTCACCGGCCGCCGCGATTTTGATGCGATCCTTGCCGAGCAAAATGAAAACGTCATCAACGCCCTGGAACTGCAACAATAATACGTCCCGCTTTCCGGGAAGGCGTTTAAACGCCTTCCCGGCGGGAAAACCCGTTTTAAACTGATGGCATAAAACGAACCACGGGGAGGAACTGATGGCGACGCAAAAAAACAGACACCGCTTTGCCTCCAAACGGCTAGGCTATTGTATGTTAGTTCCCGCCTTGGCGCTCATTGGCTTGACGCAGATTTATCCGTTCCTCTACGGGGTTTTGATGAGTGTGACGGATTATAACCTGCTCAGGCCCAAGAACACATCGTTCATTGGTCTGGGGAACTTTGTTGAATTGTTTACGTCGGATAAAACATTTTATGCGACGCTATGGTTTACCTTTGCTTACGCCGTCAGCATCGTTGTATTCAGCTATCTTGTTGGGCTGTTGACGGCGGTGCTGCTCAATAAAAAACTGCGTGGCCGCTCGCTCTATCGCACAATCATCCTGTTGCCGTGGGTGATTGCGCCCATGGTGATGGCGACGAACTGGTTGTGGTTGCTCAACGATCAGTTTGGCCTGGTCAACCGGGTGCTCGTGCGCCTTGGAATTGTACAGGAACCCATTTTATTCCTGGCAACAAAGCCGATGGCACGGGTGACGGTCATCCTGGTGGGCGTGTGGAAAAACATCCCCTTTATGACCATTACCTTGCTTGCGGGGATGCAGAGCATCAATGCAGACTTGTACGAAGCGGCGCGCATTGATGGCGCAAATGGTATAAAATCCTTCTGGCACATTACGCTGCCCCTCATTCAGCCGGTAGCCGTCGTGTCGGTGACGCTGCTGTTAATCTGGGCGTTTAACGGGTTTGAAAACGTGTACCTGCTCACGGAGGGGGGCCCGGCAAGCGCGACGATGCTTATGTCCATTTATGCGTACAATACCGCATTCTTGCGCTCGCAGATGGGATACGCATCCGCCATTTCCGTGACGATGCTGGTGATCATGATGGGCCTTTGCTTGGCGTATCAGCGCGTGAGCAAGCAGGCAAGATAGGAGGGGAGCGCGATGAAGTTACGGGCCCGTGCCGGTAAAGCGGCCAGCTATGTGTTTATCATCTCGTTTTGTTTTTTATTCGCGTTGCCTGTGCTATCGATGATTGGCACGTCGCTAAAGACGGCAAGCGCTGCATTAAGCGATTTTTCCCTCTTTCCTGCGCCGTCCGATGTGTACTTTGGCAACTTCGTCCAGGTGCTCCAGGATGCATCGTTTGAGCGCAATCTACTCAACAGCTTTTTTGTCTCCATCGCCTCTACGGTTGTCGCGGTGCTGGCCGCGGCGCTTTCGGGGTATGCGGTTTCGCGCTTTCGGGGCTGGGCGTTTGCGGGGTTTATTGCGCTGCTTTTGCTGCTGCAAATGCTGCCGAGCATGCTGGTGATGGTGCCGACGTTCCTCATCTATAAAAGCCTGAACATCAATAACACGCTCTTTGGCTTGATCCTCTGCTATTCGACGTCGTCGCTGGCGTTTTGCATCTGGCTCCTCAAGGGCTTTTTCGACTCGGTCCCGTTTGAAATTGAAGAATCGGCGATGATGGACGGCTGTAGCCAGTTTGGTTCGTTTTTGCGCATTATTTTGCCGATTTCCACGCCGGGGCTTGCGACGGTAGCGATTTTTTCCTTCGTGCGCGCGTGGAACGAGTATGTGATGGCGCGGATTTTAATCCAGTCTGATGCGCTCAAAACGATCAACTTGGGGCTTCAAAAGTTTGTACAGGAATTCCAGGTGGATTGGTCACTGTTGTCAGCGGGGGCGGTAATTGCAACGGTTCCGACAATCTTGTTTTTGATGTTCGCCCAGAAATATCTCGTGCAGGGCTTGACTTCTGGCGCGGTAAAAGGATAATGTAAGGAGGTTTACGGTTTATGAAGGCGCTGGTACTCAAAGGCGTTGGCATGGTTGAGACGATGGATTTGCCGATGCCGCGGCTTGAAAAGGGACAGGTACTCGTGCGCAACCGCTTTTGCGCCGTCTGCAATGCGACCGACACAAAGATGTATAACGGCAAGCATGCACTGGTGACGTATCCGTGCGTGTTCGGCCATGAGGGGTCAGGCGTTGTGGAAGCGGTGGGCGAGGGGGTCAGTATGGTCAAGCCGGGAGACCGGGTGCTGGGCGCGGGCTATCCCGCCTCGCCCGAGATGGCTTCCCTGTGGGGGCAATACGCGCAGTATGGCGTTGCACCGCAGGAGGAAATCATTCGCGTGCCGGATGGCGTCAGCTTGGAACATGCGGCGTTGGCGCACATGCTGGGCGAAGCGCTGAACGCAGCGCGGATCGCGGAGATCACGCCAGGGGAAAACGTTGTGATCCTTGGATGCGGTGCGGTGGGGCTTAGCCTCTTGACTGTTCTGCGCCATTTTTATCCCGCCGCGGTTGTGGCGGTGGATCTGCTGGAAGAAAAGCTTGAGCTGGCCAGGCGGCTGGGAGCGACGCATACGATTCACTCCGCCACGGAGGATGCCGCCGCGCGGCTACAGGAAATTACCGGCGGCGCGGGATGCTCCGTTTTGTTTGAGGCGGTTGGATCCTCCAAGACGTACGCAATGGCGTATGAACTGCTCAATAAGCGTGGCAGGCTTATCCCGTTTGGCATGATTGAAGGAACAATGGAGTTGCCCTTCCGTAAGCTCTACGCCAAGCGGCTACAGATGCGCTTTGTGCGCTCTGCGGGGGAAAACGGTGCGGAAAACAAACGCCTGGTGCTGGAGATGATGCGCCGCGGGCTGATGGACGTTTCCGGGCTGATTACCGGCCGGTACGCGCTGGAAGATTTTGCCAGAGCGGCCAGGGATATCCAGGCAGGCGGACAGATACGCGTTTTGATGGAGATTGAATGAAAAAAGACACGCCCCTGCATGAACGCCCATCCGTCCTGGAACGGCTGATCCTTTTTGTGCGCCGTGGAAACTTGCATGCGCGCTCTGTATGGATTTTGCTCGTCTCCAGCGTGCTGCCGATTTTGATTATCGGCTTTGGG
>DVLH01000131.1 GCA_018715585.1 Candidatus Aphodomonas merdavium | reverse complement strand
CCGTGCGAACGGGCGGCGGCTTTGTGGAGTCGGTCAGCTCCTTCGCTGTAGGGTATGCAACTTCCGGGGGGAATACATCCGGCATTCAAAGCAAGCAGACAAACGATATACCGATTTTGCAGGCGGACCTTTCCAAGGACAACTTCCGCGTGTTTACCTGGAGCCATGTGCTCAAGGTGCCCATCGTGGAGCGGGAAATGATGCAAAAGATTGGCCGCTCCCTTGACGATATCCTTGAACGTGGCATTCACCTGGCGCACGACAAGCAGGTTGATCAGAACGTCTATGAGGGAATGCCTGCTTTTGGTACGTTTGGGCTTGTCAACAGCCCGCAAATTACGACAGCTGCCGCTGCACCGCACACCGCTGATGGGAGCGATACGCAATGGGAGAAAAAAACGCCGCTGGAGATCATCCGCGACATTAACGACGCCATCAATGCGACGTGGGCTGCGTGCGAGTACGATGTCAGCGGGATGGCAAACCATATTCTGCTACCACCAAAGCAGTTTGCGCTCCTGCGCTCCACCCCCGTTTCCTCGGATGGGGCAAAGTCCATTTATACCTACCTAATGGAAAACAACGTTGCCATGGACCAGGGGATTTCGCTCGTGATTGCGCCTTGCCGTTATTGCACGGGCGCAGGCACGGACGGCACGGACCGGATGGTTTGCTACTGCAACGAGGAGCAGCGCGTGCGCTTTGACCTGACGGTGCCCCTCCAGCGCGTGATGACCCAGCCGAGCGCTGCGGATCTGGCGTATATGACGCCCTATATCAGCCAATTTTCACAGGTGCAATGGCTCTTTACAGAGCACGCGCGCTATGTGGACGGTATTTAAGAGGGATAGATATGAAGGTATTTTCGACAAAGAAATTTGAGTTTTTGATCGAGGGCGCGGCGGTTTGCACGCGCCCTTTTGCAGTTGTGACATTGCCGGATGCGGTGGAAAAAACGCCGCTGTTTCAGCTTGCCCTGCGGGAGGGCTCGCTGGAGGTGGTTGGGGAAGAAAGGCGGGAAAGCGTTGAGGCGGAAGGCGGGCAGAAGAAGCCTGCGCGCCGGAGAAGAAAGACGGTTGCCCACGCATGAGGGGAGGGAGGCGCAATGGATGGGCTGGGCATTCTTGCCGCGGCGGCCAACCTACGGGACGGTGAAAACCCTTCCTATACCGCTTCGGATTTTCGTGAGGTGATGCCGCAGTTTACTGAAAAGATCATTCCGGATACCGTTCTGGGGACCTATGTGCAAATGGCGCACGCCGCTGTTAAGCAGGCACGCTGGCACGCCATGTGGGCAGAGGGGATGCGCTTGTTTATCGCTCACTTTGCCACGCTGTATGCGGCAGGCGTCGTCTATTTGGAAAAAGACGCCCAGGCCTCCCCATCGCAGGTGGCAACGGCGGGATCGGCACGAGGGGCCGTTAGCGCAAAACAAGTGGATGCGGTTTCGATTCAGTATAACCTGGCAATGGTGGCGGATGATCTCGCAGGCTGGGGCGCCTGGAAGGAAACCCTATACGGGGAGCAATTTGCAACCCTTGCCCGCATGCTGGGAAAAGGCGGCATGTTTGTTCGGTGAAGGAAGGAGGTGATTGCCGGTGGTCATTGGGAAAACGGAGACAGTGGAAAAAAGCGGGGACCTGAATCTTCTTCCCTTCCGGCGGGCGCTGGAGGGACAGGCGCTGTATGTCGGCATTACAGGGGCGACAGACAGCCGTGGAGGTACGGAACGCATGGGAAACGCAGCGTTGGCGGCGTTGCACGCCCGCGGGGCGAAAGTGGGACGGTCAAGCCGCATCCCTGCGCGCCCCTTCCTCATTTCTGCGATGGAACAGGCAGCACTTCAAACAAGCATGCTCGTGCCAGTCAAACGCGCGATAGAGGCGGCTTTGCTTGGCAAACAGCCGGCATCCTTGCAAGACGCAGGAAGAATTGCCGCAAGTGGCGTGAAAGCGTATTTTACGGCTGGGAACGCATGGGAACGCAATGCGCCATACACCGTTCAGCAAAAAGGGTTCGATATGCCGCTCATCAGGACGGGTACGCTTCGCAATGCCATCACGTATCGGACGGAAGCGGGCGGAGGTGGTTAAATGGCGCTGCATCCCGATGTGAGTGAATTGACATGCGATACAGCACTTGGTGCTGTTGGTTTTGACATTGAGCGGTTCAAAAGGGATTGGGAGAACGGCGAATTCGTAGAGGTGGGAAAGGAAGAAATCCCCGCCACCGGCGTGATTGTGCCGGAAAGCTCGATGCAATCAGACGAGTATTCTGCCGAAGGAACCGTACAACGGTATGCCATTCGGGTGTATACCCAAACAGCGTTATGCCTGCGGGATGAAATCCTTTTTCAGGGGCGGCGCTTTCTTGTGACGGCAGTCAAGCGCTGGGACGCATATGGCTGGTGCTATGCGGAAGCTGCGCTTGTACAGCAAAGAAAAGGAGGGCTGCAATGCCAGGAATGGGATTGAAACGGGCGGAGGAAATCCTCCGCCATGCGGTGGCGCTTTGCCTTGAAATGGACCCGGACAGCAAAGCCGCCCAGTCCGTCATTCGGAAGAGTTGGCCGACGAGCACGGAAGGCGGGATGCTGCCGGAATGGGAGCGCCTGGATGATTTTTGCTTCTTGCGCCTTTTTGAGGACATTGCAGACGAATATGGCCTGCGAAAAGATATTACGTACCGGTTTGACGAAAGCACAGGCGTGTTCTATAGGATACAGGGAGAGACGGTCGTATGGCAGGCAATGCTGGTTTTTACAGGCCCCGATGCCCAGCAAAATGCAGCGTCTGTCCGCGACAGGGTTTTTCTTGCACCC
>DVLH01000130.1 GCA_018715585.1 Candidatus Aphodomonas merdavium | reverse complement strand
AGGAGATCCGCAATTATCTTGGCCTGGCGCTCGTGCCGCAGGCGGGCGTTGCCATCGGCCTTGCCGCGCTGGGCGCCAGGACGCTGGGGGGCGAGACGGGTAGCGCGCTGGAAACGATTATTCTGGCCTCCAGCGTGCTCTATGAGCTGATTGGCCCTGCGTGCGCCAAGATGTCGCTGTACTTTTCCAAGTCGTACTCGAACAACCTGGACGATTTGGCGCCTTTGGAGACGCTGCAGGTGCCGCCCAAAAACGCCGTGGATTTGCTCGTGGAGCAGATTCAGGCAATTCAAAAAGAATTGCCCTGCCATCCTGATCCGCTCACCGCGAATGAACGCGCTTTTTTGGAAGCCGCAGAAGAACAGTACGCAATGATTGGCCGTGTTCGCCGCCACGGCCGCATATGAAGGAGGGATATTCATGCAGAAGATTGTCGCTGACCCCGCCGTATCCTTGCTGGGGGCATGGGCAGGAGAACTCACCGTAGGTTCCATCCTGCTGCGGCTGTCGCTGGCGGCATGCCTTGCCGCTGTGATTGGTTGTGAGCGGGCCAGCAAAAGGCATTCCGCCGGGCTGCGGACGTTTATCCTGGTCTCCTTGGCCTCGGCAATAGCTGCGCTGCTGGATTTGTTCCTGATTGAAAATGCCGGCGTAACGCTGCCTGTCCTCTCTGCGGCCACGGTGATCGGGGTGGCGATGCTTAGCGGGAACTCCATCCTCTTTAGCTCTCGAAATCAAATCAAAGGCTTGACGACTTCGGCGGGGCTTTGGACCTGCGGCATCATCGGGCTGACCGCAGGGGCGGGGTTCTACACGGTTACAATTGTTTCCTTTGTGTTCCTGCTCTGCATTCTTTCCTGCCTTCCTGCCGTGGAGCTATGGCTTACAAACCGCTCCAACCACTTTGAAATCCACCTGGAGCTGAAAAACAGGAGCAATCTGCAGGATTTTGTTACAACCATCCGGCGGCTGGGCATGCGGATAGACGATATCGAGGCGAACGCCGCGTACCTGGGCTCCGGTTTGAGCGTATATACGGTTATGATTTCCGTCAGCAGCCAGGAGCTAAAAAAATACAAGACGTATGCAGAGATCATTCAGGCGCTGAGCACGCTTGATTATATCTATCATATCGAAGAGATGCATTGACGCGCGGCGCGTCCGGCTTGCGTTGGCGGGAGGGTTCCGGGGAGGAATCCTCCCGCCTTGCATGGACGCCGCTTTCGACGGTGCCTGTCAAAAGCCGTAAAACACGCCGCGGCGCAGCACGGCCTTTGCGGGGTTGTTGCCAAGCCGGTAGAAGAGATAGTCCAGGTCGGGGGCGTCCCAAAGGACGGCGTTTGCCTCTTTGCCCACCTCCAGCGTGCCCAGCCTCCCCGCGCGGTTCAGCGCCGCGGCGGCGTTGAGCGTGGAGGCGGTGAGCACGGCTTCGGGCGCCATTTTGTATTTGTAACAGGCAAACTGCATGGAAAGAAGAAGCGAGTGGTTAGGAGAAGAACCCGGGTTAAAATCCGTAGCGACGGCAACCGGCACGTTTTCGGCGCAAAGGCGCTGGGCAGGGGCGAACGGTTTGTCCAGATAGAAGGACGTGGAGGGCAGCAGGACGGCTACGGCGTGGGAGTGGGCGAGCGCGTCGATTCCTTCCTCGTTTAAACAAATGAGGTGCTCTGCGGAAATCGCGCCGGCTTCCTTTGCCAGCTGCGCCCCGCCAATGGACCGGAGTTCATCCGTATGCAGCTTGAGCCCTAAGCCCAGCGCGCTCGCGGCGCGAAGGATGCGCCTGGATTGTTCAGCGCTGAAAACGCCCTCATCGCAGAACACGTCGCAAAACTCAATCAGCCCTTCCTGCGCGAACGCGGGGAGCATCTCTTCAATCAGCAGGCGGAGATATCCTTCATGGTCGCCTTCAAATTCTTCCGGAAATGCGTGCGCGCCAAGAAACGTGGAGACGAGTTCAACGGGCTGGCACTCTTTTAGCCGGCGGACGGCCAGGAGCTGTTTGCGCTCCTGGGAGAGGGAGAGGCCATACCCGCTTTTGGCTTCGCAGCACGTTACGCCGCCGCGGAACATCGCCTGAAGGATGGGCAGCGTTTTTTGAACGAGCGCGTCCAGCGTGCTCGCACGGGTGGCGCGCACGGTGGAAAGGATGCCGCCTCCGTTTTTTAAGATGTCAAGATAGGGGACCCCCTGCAGCTTGAGCGCCAGCTCATGCTGGCGCCAACCGCCAAAGACGAGATGGGTGTGGCAGTCCACGAGGCCCGGGGTGAGCAGCGCCCCGCCCGCGTCAATCCTTTCTGTTTGCGGCCCGGCAATCCCCTCCGGGATATCTCCGCCGCCGACGGCAAGGATGGTAGGGCCATCCATGGCGAGGTACGCATTTTTAATCAGGGCGATCCTTCCTTGCTCCTGGCCGCCTTTGGCGCAGCTGCCGATGGGCGTTGCCAACAGCCCGATGTTGTGCAGGATTGCAGTGGCGTTCATTGCGCTTGCTCCTTTAAAACCGATTCGATCAATCCCTCCTCGCAGCAATAGGGCAGCGTGATGTGATCGGTGCCGCGGTGGGAAAGGTTGTATTCTGCGGCCGTTGCCACGGCGTTTTCGTTGCGCGCCCATGCGCGCCGGGACACGCCGGACATCACATCCCAGGGCATGGCGGTCTTGAGGATTTCGTCCACGCGCTCACTGCCGTCCAGCACCATGCCGAAGCCGCCGTTAATCGCTTTTCCGACGCCGACGCCGCCGCCGTTATGCAGCGCAACGAGGCTCATGCCGCGGGCGCAGTTGCCGGCGAAGCAGTGCGTCGCCATATCGGCCATGATGTTGGAGCCGTCGCGAATGTTGGCGGTCTCACGGAAGGGGGAATCGGTTCCGCCCGTGTCATGATGGTCGCGCCCCAGCATCACCGGGCCGATTTGCTTTTGACGGACCATTTCGTTAAAGCGCAGGGCGATGCGCGTGCGGCCCGCCGCGTCCTGATAGAGGATGCGGCACTGCGTCCCGACGACCATGCGGTTCTTTCCTGCGTCGCGCAGCCAGTGATAGTTGTCGCGGTCCTGGTACCGCTTTGTAACGTCGATGCATTCCATTGCTGCGCGGTCGGTCTTTTCCAAATCTTCCGGGCGGCCGGAGAGGCAACACCAGCGGAAAGGCCCATAACCAAAGTCAAAAAGCTGCGGCCCCAGGATATCCTCCACGTAGGAGGGGAAGCAGAAACCGTCGTTTGGGTTTTCCCCGTTGCGGCAGACCTCCGGCACGCCTGCATCAAACACGGCCTTGAGGAAGCTGTTGCCATAATCGAAAAAGTAAGTCCCGCGCGCATGCAGCTTGCAGATCAGCGCATAGTGGCGCCGCAGGCTTTGGTCAACCAGCGCGCGGAAGCGCTGCGGGTCTTCCGAAAGCATTTGGGTGCGCTCCTGGAACGTCAGCCCTTGCGGGCAGTAGCCTCCCTCATAAGCGGCATGGCAGGAAGTCTGGTCGGAAAGCAGATCGACCTTTTGGTTTTCCTCCAGCAGGAATGCGAGCAAATCGACAATATTGCCGTGGTAGGCAATCGCACAGGGCGTGGCCTGCGCAAGGTTCTCCCGCGCCCATCGCAGCGCGGTGGGGAGGTCGTCGGTTACCCGGCTGACCCAGCCCTGCTTGAGCCGGGTTTCAATCCGGGAAGAGTCAACCTCTGCAATGATTGCTACGGCGCCTGCGATTTCGGCGGCTTTCCCTTGCGCGCCGCTCATCCCGCCCAGCCCGGACGAGACAAAGAGCCGCCCGGCAAGGTTTTGATCGTGCGGGATTGAAAGCTTGAGCCTGCCTGCGTTGAGCAGCGTATTAAACGTGCCGTGCACGATGCCCTGCGGGCCGATGTACATCCAGCCGCCCGCCGTCATCTGGCCATAGTTTGCAACGCCGATGGCTGCGGCGCGGTTGAAGCTTTCCTGGTTGTCAAACATGCCGACCATCAGCCCGTTTGTCAGGATGACGCGGGGGGCGTTTTTATGCGAGCGGAACAAACCGACGGGATGGCCACTTTGCACGACGAGCGTTTGCTCATCCGTCAATACCTGCAAGTATTTCTTTAAGAGCCGGTATTGCATCCAGTTTTGGCAAACCTGGCCGGTCTCTCCATATGTAACCAGCTCGTAGGGATAGAGAGCGACTTCAAAATCGAGATTGTTGTCAATCATCACCTGAAAAGCGCGCCCTTCGATGCAGGCCCCTTCGTATTCATCGATGGGGCGGCCCCAAATACGCCCTTGCGGGCGGAAGCGGTACCCGTAGATTCTGCCGCGCTCTTTGAGCTCCTGCGCGAATTCGCGAGCCATCTGCTCGTGGAATTGGGGCGGAATGTAGCGCAAAGCGTTTTGAATCGCCAGAACACGATCGTGCTCGGAAAGGGAGGATTCGCGCCGGGGAGCCCGCCGGATCCCTTCAACGAAGGAGGGATACTCGGGCAATTTGTCGTCAAGGCGAATCGTCATCGCGTCGGAAATGTTGCAGGGCATACGCTTGCTCCTTTCTGCTTTAAGCAAAGTCGGGAAGTTCCTGTTTGACGATGCCGGTGAGCTCTTCGCTGCGGACCAGCGCTTCAATCTTGGGGATATAAAGCCTCATTTCACAATCCTGCGAAAGGAAGGGGATTTCTTGGCGGATTCGCCGGTAGAGCCGCTCATGCACGGGGGAAAGGGAGAGCCTTGTTTTTTGCATGCGGAAATCCAGGGCCTGGGCGGCCGCCATCAGCTCAAGGCCCAGGACGGACAGCGTGTTTTGCGCAATCCATCCCGCCTTGCGCGCGGCCGTCGCGCCCATGCTGACGTGGTCCTCCTGGTTAGCCGAGCTCGGAATGGAATCGACGCTGGCGGGATGGGCCAGCACTTTGTTTTCGGATACCATGGAAGCGGCGGTATATTGGCAGATCATAAAGCCCGAGTGCAGCCCGCCGTTTGGCGTCAGAAAGGCGGGAAGCCCTTTGCTCAGGCTGTGATTGACCAGCCGTTCCAGCCTCCGCTCCGAGATGTTGGCAATTTCAGCGCAGGCGATGCCCAGGTAATCCAGCGCCAGCGCCAGGGGCTCGCCGTGGAAATTGCCGCCGGAAATGACGGCATTGTCATCGGCAAAAACCAATGGATTATCCGTCACGGCATTGAACTCCACCGACAGCACGGAGAGGACATGATCCAAAGCGCCGCGGATCGCGCCATGCACCTGCGGCACACAGCGCAGCGCGTAGGCGTCCTGTACGCATGTCTCCTGTACAAAATCCAGCAGGGCGCTTCCCGCGCAAAGGGCGCGCATGTTGGCGGCGACCAGCCGCTGCCCGGGATGGGGACGCACGGCTTGCACCCTGTCTTCAAAGGCGTTAAGTTGGCCGAACAGCGCTTCCATTGTGAGAGAAGCGATGATATCTGCCAGCTGCGCGGCGTGCAGTGTGTCGTAGAAGGCATGCGCGCCGACGGAGGTCATGGCCTGCGTCCCGTTGATGAGGGCAAGGCCTTCTTTGGCTTCGAGCGTAAAGCGGGGAAGGCCGGCCAGCTCCATGGCGCGGCCGCCCGGCATCTTTTCTCCGTTGTAGATTGCTTCCCCCAGGCCGAGCAGTGGAAGCGTCATATGCGCAAGGGGGACCAAATCGCCGGACGCGCCTAAG
Organism: Candidatus Aphodomonas merdavium; assembly: GCA_018715585.1. GTDB lineage: Bacteria > Bacillota > Clostridia > Christensenellales > Aristaeellaceae > Aphodomonas > Aphodomonas merdavium. The sequence goes on along the minus strand of DVLH01000130.1, from coordinate 2,323 downwards.
GAGCCTTTTTGCGGCACAACCGGGTGCACGCCGCGGTTTAGCATCTCGACAAGCGTCTCCACAAGCTCAAAGCGTATTCCGGAAAACCCTTTGCATAGCGCGTTGGCGCGCAGCAAAAGCATGCCGCGGACAACTTCTTGCGGGTAGGGATCGCCGCAGCCGGTACAATGGCTGAGGATGAGGTTGTTTTGCAGCTGGTTCGCGTCGCTTTCCTGAATGTGAACGTTGCTGAATTTTCCAAACCCTGTCGTGATCCCATAGGCGGTGACGTCTTTGGCAACGATGCCTTCCACAACGGCGCGCGAGCGCGTCATCCGTTCGACAGCTTCGGCTGCAAGGACGACCTGCGCGTTTTGCCGGGTGACGGCGATGAAATCATCGAGCGTTAAGCCGTTTCCATTGAGAATAACTTTTTTATCAACGTTTGTTTGTCCCACCAAAGCAATCCCTTCTTTCCAGTGGTTGTTTTTTGTACACGGCCGCGATGAAAGGCCAGGGGCAGGAACTTACCCATGTGCGTTGCCGTGCCAGCACATCACCATAGCAGAGTGAAAAAACGAGAACCCTTTTTAGGGGTTCTCGTTTGAAGCAACGGGGAGGATTTTCAGGTCGTCTGGAGCCAGGTCGAGGATTTCTTTTTCGACAATTGGTATTTTTTCTTCCAGCTGGCGGACCTGTAAGCTGATCGCCTGTACCTCCTCTTGGTTTTGCATTGCGCCGAGATTGATTTTCACGTTGAGCAGCGCCGCAAGCGCGGCGGAACGGGCGGTCAATGCTGCGCTCAAGCTATCTGTGATCACGGCGGCGTTGCCATGCAGCACAACCTCCTTACAGAGGGAAAGGATTTCAAGCGCATTCTTGGCCACGCCCAGGGGAACAAGCGCCGCGCCTCGCAAAGCCGCCTGCATCGCAGCGCGCCGGCTTTGGATTTCTTCCTCGGTGCCCTTTGGCAAATGGACCGCGTCCATATAGGTGTTAAACGAGTCCGTATCCCGCTGGATGTCGTCCAAAAGCTGTAGGCGCAGGCCAAGCGCTTTGGCGCGCAAGCCGTCCATTTCTTTGTGAACGGCGGTATACTTTTTGGATTTGATCGTCAGGTTCGCCGCCATTTCAACCAAAGATGCAGCCAGCGCACCGCTGAGCGCGGCGACGCTGCCGCCTCCCGGGGCAGGAGAGGAGGATGCGGTTTCGCTTGCAAACGCTTCCAAGGACATTTCCTTCATTTTGAATCACTCCTTCCTTGCATCGCAGCGCTTTCGTCCCCATCGTCAGACCAGATAGCGGTTTCAAGGACTTGCCCTGGTTGAAAGTTTTCTAGCTGCAAGTAGTATTCTGCGCTTTGAAGCAGCGCTTGCAAGGGAACGAGGCCCACGATTTCGCTTCCTAGAATGGTTACACCCCACCGCTTTGCTTCCATTCGGATTAATTCCAACGCGCGATAAATCGCGGTATGGCTGTAATCCGTAAGGTTCATGGAGACCTGCGCGATTCCGCGGTCTTCCAGATAGATTCCGATTGCCTTGACAAAATGAAACCCGCCGCTGATGTTGCGCACCTGGCGCGCGATGCGGTCCGCGATTTCTTTGCTTGCCGTGCTCAAATTGACGTTAAAGGCGATCAGCGGCATTCGTGCGCCGATGGCGGTGACGCCGCCGGTCGGATGGACGGATGCGGGCCCATAGTCCGGCTTCCAAAAGGGATCGAGGAGCTTTTGCGGCATCCCCTCAAACTGGCCCTTTCGTATTTTGGCCAAATCCGTCCGCTCCGAGTTTGTGGCGGATTTTTCATAAAGGAAAATGGGAAGGCCATGTTGCTTGGAAGCTCTTTCCGCTACGGAACGCGCTAATGCGTCGGCGTCCGCTATTGTACACCCTTGCACGGGGACAAACGGCACAACGTCGACCGCGCCCATGCGCGGATGCTGGCCCTCGTGTTTTGTCATGTCGATCAGCGAAAGCGCTGTGCCAATTGCCTCCAAAACAGCGTCTCCAAGGGCCTGCGGGTCCCCGACGGCGGTGACGACGCTGCGGTTATGGTTGGGATTGCTGGAATAATCCAACAGCCGCACGCCCGGCTTGCCGCGAAACGCATCGACGATTTTTTCGACGTTTTCCAGATTCCGTCCTTCGCTGAAATTTGGAATGGTTTCCATCAACGGCGTTTTCAAAGAACGTCCTCCTTATTTGCTCTTTGTGTCGATCGCACACCGCTTTTATTATATCGTGCGTAAAAAAACGAAGTCAATCCAATTATTCACTATTTTTAAATGGATTTTTGTAATTTTTTATTAAAACGCCTCCGCGCGCGACCAATATTGCCGCTC
>DVLH01000129.1 GCA_018715585.1 Candidatus Aphodomonas merdavium | reverse complement strand
GGCATTTTAATTTTCATTTCCAAAAAGGGCGGTTATTCACAGGACATTATCCGATTCCTTTTCTTTTCGCTTCCGCTGAAAACAAAGGTACAATATCTGTTCATCACGCTGGACACGATGGGCTACCTCATCGCCGTTGGCCGCTATCTTTTCCCGCTGATGCTCATGGAGATTACGCTCCAATATTCCATGCTGCCTTTCTTGCGGCGGCGGCCGTGGGTAAAATACTGGGTGTGCGTGCTGCCAGTGCTGTCTCTTGTAGTGTATTATCCGAGCGTATTCCGTTTTCTTGTGGCGCGCTGGCCATTTTTGCACTCGGTTATCGTAGAAGCGTGCTATTGGTGGATCATTGCGTATGTTGCTGTGGCGATGTTCTTGCTGGTGCAGGAGCTTCTTTCAATCACCATCCGCTTTTTTAAGAGGCAGTTTGCTCACATTGTGGTGTTTCTGGCGGCGCTGAGCGGGCTGTTCCTGCTTTATTGCGGGCAGGACCCGGCACAGGTGTACCGCTTTTACAGCTATGACTACATTTGGAACAAAGGGATTGGCTATTTGCAGTACGCGCCTTCCATGACGGGATACGTCATCCTCGTGGTAGTCAATGTGATTTGCGGTGCGCTGGGCATTACCGGCCTGCTGCGCTATACGCAGGCAAACCTCTTGGACGACCGCGAGAGCCTGGTCATGGAGCGCAAGTTCAACGTCGCGCGCACGGGCGCGTCGATTTTTGCCCACTCGATCAAAAACCAACTGCTGGCAAACCGGGTGCTGGATAAATACATCGCCCAGGAATTGGCAAAGCCGGAACCGGATATTGCCCGGCTGCGTGCCTGCGCCCAGCAACTGCACGAAAACAACGAGACGCTGATTGCAAGGAGCGAGGAACTGTACCGCGCGGTGCGCAATAAATCCGTTCGCTTGGTTTCCGTGCCGCTGCCGGTTTTGCAAAAGACGACGCTCGGGCGGTTTTATAAAAAATATCCGATGGCGCGCGTTGAGTGCGCCATGGCGGAAGATACGGCCGTGCTGGCGGATTGCAACTACCTTAGCGAGGCGCTTTATAATCTGCTGACGAACGCGTGGGAAGCCAACCTTGCCGCAGGCAGGCAGGAACGCCCTGTTTTCCTGTGCAGCCACAAGGAACGGCTGTACACCGTGCTGGAAGTGCGCGACGAAGGCATGGGCATTAGCCGCAGCGAGCAAAAGAAGATTTTCGAGCCGTTTTATTCTTCCAAAAACAGCAATACAAGCTGGGGAATGGGGCTTTACCACGTAAGAACGATTGTGCGGGCGCATTTGGGAAGCCTGCGCGTGGAAAGCAGCCCGGGCAAGGGCACGTCGTTTTTTATACTGCTGCCTAAGTATGTGCAGCCCAAAGGCAGGTGAGCGCAATGGCCATACGGATTTTGATTGCCGACGATGTCGATCTTTTGCGGGAGGACCTGCAACAGACGCTTGACGCGCAGGAGGATATGCAGGTGGTCGGCGCGGCAGCCAGCGGTGCGCAGGTGTGCCGTTTGGCTGCACAGGTGGACTTCGACGTGCTGTTAATCGACATTGAGATGGAGAGCACGACGGCCGGCATCCGCGCGGCAGAGGATATCCTGGCGCAAAAACCGGATGCGCTCGTCATCTTCCTCACGGCGCACGAGACGGAGAATATGATTCTTATGTCCATGGGTGCGGGCGCGGTGGATTATGTCGTCAAAGGCTGTTCCGAGGAGGAATTGCTGCGGCATATTCGCAAGGCCTATGCGGGAGAGCCGCTGCTGAACGCGCGCATTCAGCGCACTGTGCTCAAGGAATACTCCCGTTTGCGCCGCTCTGAAAAGAGTTTGCTTTTTTTTATCAACAACGTCAGCCAGCTGACGCCTGCCGAGCGCTCGCTCGTGCGCTATTTGCTGGACGGGTTTAAGACGCGGGAAATTGCCGCAGCGCGTTGTGTGGAGGTCGTGACGGTAAAAACGCAGATCAAGGGCTTGCTGCGCAAATTTGGCTGCACGCGCAGCAAAGAAATCGTCCGGATGATTCGTGAGCTTGATGTGGAACATCTTTTTTAACGCCAAAGCAAAACGCGCTTGCGCGCGGGGAAGGAATGGAAATGAGCATGGAGTACTTTCATCTGACGGCTGAGGAGTTGGGCGCCGGCGCAAAAATACCGCTGCTCAAACTTGGGGATTCGGGCGAGGTGTTTTATGAATTGGCGCTGGAGATGCTTTGCGAGATTGAGCGCAACAACGCCGCTTCCCGCCGCACGGTGTTCATCTGTCCCGTAGGGCCGGTGGGGCAATATCCGATCTTTGTTCGCCTGGTGAACGAGCGCCGGGTCAGCCTTCGGAATTGTTGGTTCCTCAACATGGACGAATACCTGACCGATGCGGGCGAATGGATTGACGCCGGGCATAAGCTTTCCTTCCGCGGTTTTATGCAGAAAAACGTGTATGACCGGATTGCCCCCGAACTTGTCATGCCGGAAAACCAGCGCGTCTTTCCCGATCCGCATGCGCCGCAGCGCATGGCGTCGCTGATTGCGGAGCTTGGCGGCGTGGACATTGCCTTTGGCGGGATTGGTATCAACGGGCATTTGGCTTTTAACGAGCCGCAGGACGAGCTGACGCCGGAGGCGTTCGCGGCGCTGCCCACGCGCGTGCTCACCATCAGCCGGGAGACGCGCACGGCCAACGCAATCGGCGATCTCAACGGCGCCATCGACGCCATGCCGCGCTTGGCTGTCACCATCGGTATGGCGGAAATTCTTGGGGCGAAAAAGATCCGCCTGGGCGTGTTCCGCGATTGGCACCGCGCCGTCGTGCGCCAGGCAGCTTATGGCGAGGTGAGCGCACATTTCCCTGCAACGCTTTGCCAGCGCCATCCGGATGCGAAGATTATCGTCAACGCCAATGCGGCCGCGCGAGCGTTCTAAGTGCGGGAGGAAACGATGGAAAAACTGCTGATTCGCGGTGCGCGCGTCTATCGGGAAGGACGCTTTCAACGGGCAGACGTGCTCTGCGACGAAGGAGTGATCTGCGCTTTGGGCGAGCAGGCCGGTGCGGCGCATGCGCGCACGCTGGAGGCCCAGGGGCTGATGCTCGTTCCGGGGTTTATCGACGCGCATACGCACGGGTGCGTTGGGGTGGATGTGAACATGGGCGAGGCGGACGGCCTGCGCAGGATGGCGGCATTTTTTGCCAGCCAGGGCGTGACGTCGTTTCTCGCCAGCGTGCTCACGGACACGCCGGAGCAGACGGAACAGTGCCTTGCGGCCGTTGCCAAGGTGATGGGCGAACAAACGGACGGGGCGCAGCTGCTGGGAGCCCATCTGGAAGGGCCGTTCCTCTCGCAGGAATACAAAGGGGCGATGCCGGCGCATTTGCTGCGAGAAGGCGACGTGGCGCTGCTGCGGGGCTATCAGGAGCGCTATCCCGGGGTGATCCGCTATTTGACCGTCTCGCCGGAGGTGCCGGGGGTAACGGAAATGATCGGGCAAATTGCGCAGGAGCTGACCGTCGCCATTGGGCATTCGGGGGCGGATTACGCCTGCGCCATGGAGGCTATCCGCCGCGGCGCCCGTTGCGTAACGCACACCTTTAACGCCATGCGGCTGTTTCACCAGCATGAGCCGGGCATTATGGGTGCGGCGCTTGAAAGCGATTGCTATTGCGAGGCGATTTGCGACGGGCGGCACCTGCATCCGGGAGCGGTGCGGCTGCTGCTCAAGTGCAAGGGATTCGGCCGGGTGATGGCCGTGACGGACAGCATTATGGCCACGGGATTGCCGGATGGGAAATACAAGTTGGGCGTTAACGATGTCACCGTTATCGACGGGGACGCAAAACTGACGGCAACGGGCGTGCGCGCCGGGAGCACGCTGACGGCTGCGCAAGCGCTGAGAAATTTAACGCGCTTTACGGGCAGGCCGGTAGAGGATGTATTGCCGTTGCTGACGGAAAATCCTGCCAGTGCGCTGCGCCTTCAGGAGCGCAAGGGGCGCATTGCGCTGGGAATGGATGCGGACTTGACGTTGCTCGACGAAGGCTTGAACGTATGCGCCACGATTGCCGGCGGACGTATGGTTTATGCCGCGCGGGAATGACTGCGGAATGGACCGCCGTGACGAAAAGGATAAAAACTTGGATGGAGGAATGAGAAATGCCATTGATTCCGCTTCGCCCTATTTTGGAGGCAACCGCTGCGTATGGCTATGCACAGGGCGCTTTTAACGTCAACGCCGTGGCGCAGGCAAAAGCGGTGATCGCCGTGCATGAACAGTTCCGGAGCCCGGCAATTTTGCAGGGGGCGGACCTGGCAAACGCGTTTATGGGCGGCCGCACCGATTTTGCCAACGGCACCCTTGCTGATAAAATCACCGGCGCGCGCAACATTGGGGCTGCTGTGCGCCGCTATGGCGAGCAAAGCCCGATTCCCATCGCGCTGCATTTGGATCACGGACGGGATTTGGAGAGCGTCAAAGCGGCCATCGCCGGTGGCTATACGTCCGTAATGATCGACGGCAGCAGCCTGCCGTTTGCGGATAACGTTGCGCTCACGCGCGAGGTCGTCCGGTATGCGCATGAACGCGGCGTAACGGTGGAAGGGGAACTGGGCGTGCTGGCCGGCGTGGAGGACCACGTTTTTTCTTCCGCATCCACATATACCAACCCGCTTTCGGCCGTTTCCTTCGTGCGGCAAACAAAGGTTGACGCGCTTGCCATCAGCTACGGGACTATGCACGGCGCCAGCAAAGGGAAAAACGTCAAGCTGCGCAAGGAGATCCCTTTGGCGATCCGCGAGTGCCTGCTGCATGAAGGCCTTTCCTGCACGCTGGTCAGCCATGGCTCCTCAACGGTGCCGCAATATATCGTGGAGGAAATCAACGCATTGGGCGGCAAGCTGCAAAACGCTTATGGCATTGCCCTGAGCGAGCTGAAAGCGGCGATCCCCTGCGGCATTGGGAAAATCAACGTGGATACGGATATCCGCTTGGCCGTCACGCGCAATTTGCGCGAACTGTTTGCATTGCAGCCTGCGCTGCAAAAAAGCGCGAGCATCGGCGCGGTCTATGCACTCCTGGAGGAAAAGAAAGAGCAGTTTGATCCGCGCGCGTTTCTTACGCCGCTGATGAACACGGTGATGTATGGAGAAATCCCGGATGAGGATGTGCGCGCCGTGTGCATGTGCATTGAGCGCGGGGTGCAGGAGGCCGTCGGCACGCTGATTGTCGAGTTTGGCAGTGTGGGCATGGCGCGCCATATCCCGCACGTCACGTTGGAAGAGATGGCGGAGCGCTATCGGAAAGAAGGCATCTGATGAAACACATATTTTTAAACCTCAAACGGTTTGATATCTCGCCCGCGCGCGGCGGCGTCAACCGGCTTGCGCCGGCGCAGGAATGGGGGGCGGCGGTGGTTGCCGCCACGCAGGAAGCGCTCAAAGCATATGCGGGGCTGGCGGAATTTGTCATGTACTTGCCGGAGGCGCATTTGCTCGGCGCAGCGGCGGCGCGCACGCAGGATAGCCCCGTGCAGCTGGGGTGCCAGGGGGTTTACCGGGCGGATACGGCGGTCGGAGGCAACTTTGGCGCGTTTACAACAAACCGAACGGCAAACGCCGCGCGGGAGCTGGGCTGCCAAAGCGTCTTAATCGGCCACTGCGAGGAGCGCGCTGATAAGCTGGGCGTGCTTGCGGAAGCGGGTGTGACCGGGCGGCAAGCGGCCGACGCAGTGAACCGCCTGCTCAGCTTGGAGGTGCGTTGCGCGCAGGAGGCGGGGCTTTCGGTGCTCTACTGCATCGGCGAAAAGAGCGAGGAACAGGCGGCTTGGCAGGACGTGCTGCGGAGCCAGCTGGAAACGGGGCTTGCCGGCGCGGACATGAGCCGGGTAGTCATAGGATACGAGCCGGTATGGTCCATTGGGCCGGGCAAGACCCCCGCCGGCAAGGAATACATCGAGAAAATTGCCCGCTTTGTCAAGGCATGCACAGGCGGGGCGGACGTCGTTTACGGCGGCGGGCTCAAGCAGGACAACGCACAGATGCTCGCCTCCATCGCAGAAATCGACGGAGGGCTGATCGCGCTTACCCGCTTTAGCGGCGAAATCGGCTTCTATCCCCAAGAGTATCTGGACATTATCCGCAGATATCTTGGCAAGTGAGGAGGAAAGAAAATGAAGCTATCGTTTGAATATGGCCAGGGCATGATGAACGCCGAACTGCCGGATACGACCGATGTGTTCATTCCCGGCGAAACGGTGGCCGACCCGCCTTGCCTGCCGCAGGACTGGGAGAGCCTCTACCGTGCCACGCTTGATTCCATTCGCAATCCCATCGGCATGCCGCCGCTTGCACAGCTGGCGCACAAGGGCGCAAAGGTAGTCATTGTTTTCCCCGATATTGTCAAAGGGGGGAACCAGCCCACGAGCCACCGCAAAGTGGCCATCCGCGCCTGTCTGGACGAGCTGTATGCTGCGGGGGTGGAGAAACAGGACGTATTGCTGCTGTTTTCAAACGGCCTGCATCCACGCGCTACCGTTTCGGAGATGAAGACGATCCTGGGCGAGGCGCTGTTTTCGCAGTTTTATCCGAGCGGCCAAATTACCAGCCATGACAGCGAGGATTATGATCACCTGGTGGATCTGGGCTACACGAGCGGCGGCGATCATGTGATCATGAACAAATATGTCTTTGATGCCGACATTGCCATCCTCATCGGCCACACGCAGGGCAATCCCTACGGCGGCTACTCCGGCGGATACAAGCATTGCGCTACGGGGATTTCCCATTGGCGCAGCATCGCCGCCCACCATGTGCCGCAGGTAATGCATCAGAGCGACTTTGTGCCCGTTTCCAACCACAGCCGCATGCGCGACAAGTTTAACCAGCAAGGCATGCACATGGAAGAGAAG
>DVLH01000128.1 GCA_018715585.1 Candidatus Aphodomonas merdavium | reverse complement strand
CGCGTGGTGAAACCGTGCGGCAGGTGCAGACAAAGCTCAAACAATGGGGCTACTACACGGGGGAAACCGACGGAATCTTTGGCCAAAGCACGTATGACGCCGTCGTTTGGTTTCAGCGCGTCAATGGATTAACCGCCGACGGCACCGTCGGGCAGGAGACGCTGGCCGCGCTGGGCATCGCCTCCTCCGGCGCTTCCGCCTCCGTTTCCAGCGCCGTCAGCTCCAGCGATTTGACGCTGTTGGCGCACTGCGTCCACGGCGAGGCGCGCGGAGAACCGTATATCGGCAAGGTTGCCGTCGCGGCCGTCGTGCTCAACCGTGTGCGCAGCCCTTTGTTCCCCAATACGATCTCCGGCGTCATCTACCAGGAAGGCGCGTTCACCTGCGTGACAGACGGACAGCTTTACCTGACGCCGGACGAGGATGCCTATCGCGCCGCACGTGACGCGCTCAACGGCTGGGATCCCACGTACGGTTGCCTTTATTACTACAACCCGGAGACGGCCGTCAGCGCGTGGATCTGGTCGCGCGAGGTGCGGCTGACCATTGGCGCGCACGCGTTTGCCGTTTAAGCGCACAGTTGCAATCACAGGAGGCAGTTCATGCTAAAAAAACGCTTGTTCCCGCTTGTCGTCGTGCTCAGCATAGCGCTCGTGGCCGCCATCGGATTGGCTTTCTGGCAATATCAGGAGGCACAGGCCTCCGGCCTTGCCGTGCGCACCGGGCGCGAACGCGCCTATTACAGCGCGCTCGACGCCCTGACAAGCCTCGAGGCCGACCTTTCCAAAGCGCTGATCGCATCGGCGCCGGGGCAGCATGCGCTCTTGCTCGGGCGCGTTTCCACGCTGGCCGCCACCGCGTCGGAAAACCTGTCCGCCCTGCCTGCGGCCTACGGCGCGGATGCGTCCGGGCTGAAATTTCTAAACCAAACCTCCGACTATGCCCAGACGCTCGCCGCGGCGGCCGCGGAAGGGCGCACGCTCACGCAAGACGACGTTAACCAGCTCTCCGAGCTGTTGGAAAAAGGCGGTGAATTGCGCCGCCATCTGGAAAGCGGCGCCGGGTTCACCTATGATGAAACGGCCGCCGGCGAAAACCTTTCCGGCATCGAATATCCCACGCTGCTCTACGACGGACCATTCTCCGACGGCATCCGTTCGGGACAGGCCCTCGGCCTCTCGGGCGAGGAAATCAGCGCCGAACAGGCTCTGGCCATTGCCAAAGACTTTCTCGGCGCCTCGCATACGCAGCGCGCCGCCGACATGCAGGGCCCCATCCCCTGCTGGGGGGTTTCGGCGCAGCTGGCGGACATCACCGTTACGCTTCAACTGACGCGGCAAGGCGGCAAGGTGCTATGGATGGCGCCGGAAACGGCAGGCTTTACCGCCTCGCTCGACGCTGCCGCCTGCATGGAACGCGCCAAGTCCTTTTTGCAGTCGCACGGCTTTGGGGAAATGCAAGCAAGCTATTATCAGCAATACGACGGCCTTTGCGTCGTCAGCTTTGCCGCCGTACAGGATAATGTGCTGCTGTATCCGGACCTAGTTAAAGTCCAGGTGCGCATGGATACCGGCGACATCGTCGGCCTGGAAGCGAACAACTATTGGACCAACCATACCGTGCGGGAAAACCTTACCCCGGCGCTGAGCGCCGAAGAAGCGCAGCGGTTCGTTTCCGGCAGGCTAACCGTGGAAGGTTCGCGCCTGTGCGTCATCCCCGTGGACGACGGCATGAACACGGGCGTGACGGAAAAGCTCTGCTGGGAGTTCTCCGGCACATGGTCCTCCAGCCGTTACCTCGTCTACATTGACGCGCAAACGGGCGCGGAAGAACAGGTGCTCAAAGTCGTAACGGGCAATGACGGCACGCTGACGATGTAAACGCCAGCGGCCGCTACCGCTTGATTTTATGACGCGCTCTCCTTATAATTGAAGCGACACTTTCCAACCGTTCAATCGAACTCGCCAAAGGAGACGCGCCATGGATGTGAAAGCACAGGCCCTTCAAGCGCACCGCGCCTGGCAGGGAAAAATCGAAATTGTACCCCGGATGAAAATCGAAACCGCGCAGGACCTTTCCCTTGCCTATACGCCCGGCGTCGCCGAGCCTTGCCTCGCCATCCGCGACAACCCGGATGAATCCTACGCGCTGACCCGCCGCTGGAACCTGGTGGCCGTGGTGACGGACGGCACGGCCGTGCTGGGGCTGGGCGACATCGGGCCGGAAGCCGGCATGCCCGTGATGGAAGGCAAATGCTGCCTTTTCAAGGCGTTCGCAAACGTGGACGCCTTTCCGCTTTGCATCCGCTCCAAGGATGTGGACGAAATCGTCCATACGCTTTCGCTGCTTGCGGGCAGCTTTGGCGGCATCAACCTGGAGGACATCGCCGCACCGCGCTGCTTTGAAATCGAGCGCAAGCTCAAAGCGGCGCTGGATATCCCCGTCTTTCACGACGACCAGCACGGCACGGCCGTCGTTGCCGCGGCCGCGCTGATCAACGCCCTGCGCCTGACGGAGCGCACGCCGGAAAAGACGCGCATCGTCATCAGCGGCGCGGGCGCCGCCGGCATCTCGCTCGCGCGCCATTTCCTCTCCCTGGGCGTGCGGGACATCATCCTGTGCGACAAGTGCGGCATCCTCTGCCGCGGGATGGCGGGATTGAACCCCGCGCAGGCGGCCATCGCCGGTGCGACCAACCCCGCGCAAAAGACGGGTACGCTGGCGGATGCGCTGCGCGGGGCGGACGTGTTTTTCGGCGTTTCCGCACCCAACCTCGTCACGCCCGAGATGGTGGCCTCCATGGCGGAGCGGCCGCTCGTCTTCCCCATGGCCAACCCCGTGCCGGAAATCAGCCCGCAGGACGCCAAGCGTGGCGGTGCGTATGTTGTCGGCACGGGCCGCAGCGATTATCCCAATCAAATCAATAACGTGCTTGCATTCCCGGGCATTTTCCGCGGCGCGCTCGACGTGCGCGCGCGCGACATCAACGAAGCCATGAAAGCGGCTGCCTCCCAGGCCATTGCCGCACTCGTTTCGCCCAAAGAGCTTTCGCCCGAGTATATCCTGCCGCCCGCGTTTGACAAACGCGTAGGGCCCGCCGTCGCCGCCGCAGTGGCCAAAGCTGCGCGGGAATCCGGCGTGGCGAGGTTATAAGCGATGCGCCGGCAAACGCGGCAAGCGCCCGCCTACAAACCGCTGATTCCGCTTGGCAAGCTGCTGGGGCGCATCGCACTGCGCTATCGCAGCGCAAAGCCCGAACCGCTTCATCTCCCTTCGATCGTGCTGTGCAACCACACGACGAACTGGGACCCGATCCTGGTGGCCGTCTCTTTCCGGGATGCGCTCTCTTTCGTCGCCAGCGAGCACATCCTGCATTGGGGCGTGTTTTCCAGGATCATCAGCGCGATTGCCCACCCGATCATCCGCCGCAAGGCAACCGTCGCAGCAGCAACGGCGCTGCAAATTGCCCGCACCATCCGTGCGGGCGGCCATGTGTGCATCTTTGCCGAAGGCGACCGCACGTTCAACGGCGTCACCGGCCCCTTCTTTACGGCTACAGCGAAGCTTGTACGCATGACGGGCGCGCAGCTTGTCACCTTCCGCCTGGAAGGCGGCTATTTTTCCAGCCCGCGCTGGAGCGACACGCTGCGCAAGGGCAAGTTCTACGGCCATGAAGTCAACCGCTATTCCCCCGAAACGCTCAAAGCCATGTCCACGGAAGAGATTGACGCCTGCATCGCGCGCGACTTGCACGAGGACGCCTATGCACGCCAACGCCAATCCCCCGTGCGCTACCGCGGCAAACGCCTCGCCGAATCGCTGGAAACGGCGCTGTATTTTTGCCCGCGCTGCGGCGGGCTGGGCACGCTAAAGAGCGAGGGCAACCGGCTGTATTGCACCTGTGGCCTCCAGGCGGAATACACGCAGACGGGTTTCCTGCGCGGCATGGAGCCGCCGTTCGACACCGTCTACGGCTGGGACGCCTGGCAGCGCGAGGAACTCAAGCGCCGCCTTGATACCGTCGTGCTGAGCGACCCGGACGCAGCGCTCCTTCAAACGGCGGAGGACGGCAGCAGCATACAGCTGGCAAGCGGTACGCTGCGCATGCAAAAGGACGCCCTTTCCGTTGGCGAGGAACGCATCCCCATGGAGAACATCTCGGCAATGAGCATTTGCGGGCGATGCGAGTTGGTTTTCTCCACCGCTGAGACTTCCTACGAAATCCGCCGCGAAACGCCGTACAACGCCTACAAATACCGCACGATGTTTGAGCTGCTCCATCAGAGCCTGCCCGGCAAAACACCTGCATCCCCCATCGCCGGCTGACCGTGGCTCCCTTGGTATGCGCAAAAGGCCCGCGCAACCGCTTCCCGCCCTGCGGCAGGCTTGCGGTTCCGCGAGCCTTTTCCTTTTGTTGCCCGCGCTACGATTTTGACGGCAGCACCATGCCAAACAGGCCTCCCGCAGCCACGCCCATGCCCAGATCCGCCAGATACGCCGCCGGAGACAGCGTCAACCCGCTCAAAAACGCATAGCTGACCACACCCACGGCCATATACAAAAGGCCGACAAGCGCTCCGCGCAGCACCATGCCCGAACCGCCGGAGCGCACCGCCGCGCGCGTGCCCGCCAGGACGGAAAGAAGCTTGAGCGCCTGGTTCATCACGGAAATCGTGGTATCATTCAACGAAAACCATTTGATCACCAGCGCGGAAGCCACCACGCCCAAAACCGTCACCGCTACGGCGGCAAGCAGCCCCCGCGCAAGCGCGCCCAACACGCCGCTCTTTTTGCTGTTTCTGCGCACTGCCGCCGCAGAACCGGCCTCCTTTGCCATATCCTTCCCTCCTTCTCGGGCGTGTCCCCCGGGGTACGCGCAGGCGCACCGCTTCGCGTCCAAGCCCGTTCCCTAAAAACAATATGCCGTCAAAGAGAGGAGTATTTCTAAAAACGCGGATTTCCCCCAAGCGCGCCCGCCTTCCAAATGAGGCTGTCCCATGTGTTCCCCGCCAGGGGGAAAGCGTGTCAGGCGCTCTTTTTCCCGGAAATGCGGAAAAACCCAACTTCCCCGGTTTAGCGGGCGCTGCTCTGGTGTTTGTTTCTCCCTTTTTTGAGGGAATCGGCTTTTCAGCACAAAACGCTCCGCGCTTTCGCGCGGAGCGTTTTGCTTCCGTCGGGGGATTACGCTTTTTCGTTCGCCTCTCCGGCCGTTGGCACGCCGGCTCCGCACTTCCCGCCGAAGCACTGTCCGCCATACCAGGGATGCGTGTTGGTGTTGCCTCCGCCCTGTGCCCCGCCGGATGCGGCGGGCAGGCAAATGATCCTACCCTGGACGAAATCCGTCGGCGTCAGCAGGGGATTGGCGATGAGGATGTCGCCCACGGACGTGTTATAGCGCTGCGCCAAGCCGGAAAGCGTATCGCCCTGGCGCATCGTGTACGGCGCATTGCCGCTTTCGCAGTTGCCGCGCGTCCCCACGGGCGCAATGCACAGCTGCTGCCCTTCCTGTAGGTTGCGGATATCCACGTTGGGGTTTGCCTGCTCCAACGCCGCGAAGGAAATGTTGTAGAGCACCTGCAAATCCACAAACGTCTGCCCACGCATCACCGTATGTACGCTGTAGCCGCTGGGGCACGCCTCTTCCGCGCGCACAGGTACGCAAATCACCTGGCCCACGAGCAGCCGTGCCGGATCAACCCCCGGGTTTGCCGCCAGCAGATCGGCCAGCGGGATATCAAACCGCTGCGCGATTAGGTAAAAGCTGTCTCCCCGGCGGATCGTATACGGCGTTCCGCCGACACAGCCCGTTTCCTGACTCGGTCCGCTCCCCTGCGGGATGCAGATCACATCCCCGGCGTAATACAGCTGTACATCCAGGCCCGGGTTGGCGTCGAGAATCGCCTGCACGGTCGTGTTGTACTGCTGGGCGATCGCATAAAGCGTCTGCCCTTTCCCAATGGTGTACTTTACGGAGTTTGCTCCGCAAATGTTTTGCTGCATGGTCTCGCCTCCAAAGCTCAGATTCCAGTTCAGCCTATGACAGCGGACCGGACCGGGTGCGAAACAATACAGCCCCTCCGCAGCGTTGCCCGTCAAACGCACGCGTTTTTCTCCGGTTGCCTTGGGCGGCAAAATTGCGCAAAGCCTGCCGCCACCGCTTTCCGCACGGCTCACACACCGGTTCGCGCGCAAAGCGGCAAAAATAGGCGCCCCTGTCAGGATTGCGTTTAGCGCCTGCGCAGCGGTGCCCGAATCGTTATGAAGCGGAAAGAAATCAAAGACAGGCGTCCGATAAGGAAAAGCAGGAAGCGACCGGATTCAGCCAGCATGAGGTGCCGAAAGGGAAAAGCGGAAAAGGATCGCAAACAAGAGCAGCCGGCAGTCGAACGAAGCCAACCCAGGCAAGCATCCGGCAAAGCCGTGAAAGTAGTTCTCCAGGACAGCAGGCCCAGATCGGATATGCGCCTGCCCAGGGCCGCCAATATTCCGGAGCTGTACCCGCAAATGAAAAACCCCCGGCCTAGCCGGGGGGTTGCTCTTGCGCTGCGCGCATCAATAGCAGGGATAGTAGGGGTAATACGGATAGTAGGGGTAATACGGATAGTAGGGATAATACGGCCAGCTCGGCTTGACGGTTTTGAGGAAGTCATAGAGGCTCTGCACGTCGTTGAAATATGCGGGCCAGTAGTTCACTCCGTCATACGTCAGCGGGATGGACGGCTGGGGATAGGTGTGCGTCTGCGGCAAAACGGCATAGGGGTTAATGTCCGCATTCGTGGAGACGTTGGACGGATACGTCGTGGAAAGGTAGCTGTTGTTCATATATCCGTAATAACCCTGCACATACACATACGCCCACGCGCCGAGGGTCTGATAGATCTCCACCTGCGTCCCCCGCGGGAAGCTGGTAACGATGTTGCCGCTCGTGCTCGGCTGGTCGCGCAGGTTCAAACCGCCGCTCGAGGTAACCACATATGCCGTCGTGGCCGATGCCAGCGCGGGAAGCATCATCACTGCAAGCAGCAGCGCCACAACCGCAACGCGCAACGCGCGTCCTCTTTTGTTCAATTGATTCGCTCTCTTCATCGACATTCTCCCACCTTTCTTTGCACTTAGAGCTTCCTCTTTTGATTCTTTCTCTTTTGTTTCAGCCTCATTATAGCCTGCCGCGCAGGAATAGGCAACCAAAATTTTC
>DVLH01000020.1 GCA_018715585.1 Candidatus Aphodomonas merdavium | reverse complement strand
ACAAACTATATTGAAACGCTGGACGAATATACGCTTGCTTTCCTTCAGCGGTTCTATTTTGACAAAACGTTTATAACCGTCAACGGGATTGATTTTAACTACGGCTATTCCATTCTCAAGCAACAGCAGTTGCCGCTATACCATCACCTCATGGAAAGCTCAGCGGGGTTTTACGTGATTGCCGACAGTGAAAAGTTTGAGCGCCGCACGTTCGTGCGGCTGTGCGATATGGATGCTGTGCGCAACGTCGTAACGACCCACCAGGTGCAGCAGCAATACGCGCAAGCGTTTGAAGCGCACGCAATCGAAGTTTTTCACGATTGACGCGCGTGAAAGGCCGTCCACCCGCCGCGCCCAAACACGCGGCTTATTTGCGCCAAAAACGAGAGGAGTGATCCATTTGCCATTGGAAACGTCTAAGCGGCTCCTGCTGGAAAAGTTTGCCGAGGAAATCCGCCTGGAAACCATGCGCACCGTTGCCGCGTATGGAGAGGGACATATCGGTGGCGCGCTTTCCATCGCAGACGTGCTCTCCGTGCTCTACGGCTGCTACCTGCATGCGGATCCAACTCATCCCAAGGATCCTACGCGCGACAAGCTCGTGCTCTCCAAAGGCCATTGTGGGCCTGCCCTGTATGCCACGCTTGCGCTGCGTGGTTTTTTCCCCATGGATCAGCTCCGGACGATCAACCGCCTGGGCACCAACCTGCCCAGCCATTGCGATATGAACCGCACCCCCGGCGTGGATATGTCCACCGGGTCGCTGGGCCAGGGCGCCTCTACGGCGGCAGGCATTGCGCTTGCCGATCAGCTTAAGCACCGTGCAAGCTACACCTACCTCATCCTTGGCGATGGCGAATGCAACGAGGGGCAGGTGTGGGAAATGGCGATGTTTGCTGCCCATCAAAAGATCGGCCATCTCATCGCCTTCGTCGATCGGAACCGCCAGCAGCTCGACGGTTGGACTGACGACGTCTGCCGCATGGGCGACATCGCGGCCATCTTCGCTGCCTTTGGCTGGGATGCCCAAACCGTCGATGGGCATGACCTGGACGCCATTGCCGGAGCAATCCAGCACGCGCAGGCCCTAGAGAACACGCCTTCCGTGATCGTCCTCAATACGATCAAAGGAAAAGGCTGGGAAGAAGCGGAAACGCGCGTTCCTTGCCACTATATGACCATCTCTCCCCAGCAGCTGGCGCAGTATGAAGCGGTTTCCGCCCAGAGGATGGCGGCAATCGACCGCGCCCTCGCCCAATGCAAGGAGGTTGAAGGCAAATGATGACGCCCGCTGAACACGATATGCGCCAGGAATACGTGCAGCTCTTGGAAACGCTGGGCGCGGAGTATCCCGATCTTGTCGTGCTTGACTCGGATCTGGCCGCCTCCACGGGCACAAAGAAATTTGGCGTGCGCTATCCGGACCGCTTCTTTGATTGTGGCATCCAAGAGGCAAACATGATCGGCGTCGCCGCCGGCCTTTCCGCAATGGGCATGATCCCCATCGCCCACACCTTCGCCGCGTTCGCCGGCCGCAGGGATACAGACCAGGTGTTCCTCTCCTGCGCCTATGCGGGGCTGAACGTGCGCATTGTCGGCGTGGACCCCGGCATCTGCGCCGGTAAAAACGGCGGCACCCACATGAGCCTGGAGGACATGGGGATTTTGCGCACCCTTCCCAACGTTGTCATCCTCGATCCGTCGGACGCCGTTTCGTTGGGCAAGCTGCTTCGCCAGAGCGTGGAGACGCCCGGCGTCTATTACATCCGCATCAACCGCAAGGCCAAGCTGCGCCTTTACAGCGACGAGGACGACATCCGCATCGGCCGGGCAAACCAACTTTTAGACGGTGAAGATGTCACGCTCATCGCAGAAGGGTCCCTCTGTGTACCGGAAGCGCTGCGCGCGGCGCAAGCGCTGCTGGCGCAAGGCGTACATGCCCGTGTGCTTGATATGGCAACCATCAAACCGCTGGATAAAGACGCCGTCATCCGCGCAGCCCGGCAGACCCGCGCGATTGTCACCATAGAAAACCACAACGTCATCAATGGCCTCGGTTCTGCCGTCGCCGAGGTGTTGGCGGAAACGGGCGCCGTTCCCTTTGCACGCATCGGCGTGCAGGATGTTTTCGGCCAGGTTGGCAGTGTTGACGGCCTGATGCACCTGTTCGGACTTGATGCCGGCGCCATCGCCGCAAAAGCGCTATCGCTGCTACAACAATAAGAAAGCCAAAGATTCGCTTAAAAGCGCCGCGGCGATGCGCAGCGGATCGGCAGATAGCCGTTGAATAGCTAGTGAAAAAGGGACCTTATCAAAAGATATCGTCCCTTTTGCATAGGAAATAGCGAGAAGCCCGACTTGATGGTGCTTCGGAAATCCCCCTTTTGCCGGGCATCTCCTTTGTTTGGCAAAGAAAAACATCTTTTCGCCCTCATTATGATCTGGGTAACATGTCTCTCCCGGCCATATTTGGGGAAACATAAAAAACGCGATGCGCTTGCTATCAAACAGCATAAAAGAGCGCACCGTCCCCTTTCGATTGTAATGGAAAGCTAAGTTACACCCTTTGCAATTTCGCCCTTCCCAGCCAAAAAGGTATTTTCCCTCCTGCCCCCGCGAGTGCGCCCTCTTATGCTGCTCTCTTCAGCATTCAGCATAATCCGGTTTTTTACTAACGGTTTCCAAAGGAAGGTTTAAGAAACAACCGCAAAGCAAGCGCTTGCTCCTTCCTTGTATTGGCTGCCGCCTTCAACGTTTACAGCCATATGCGTCTTTATTCAAAAAGCAACCGATCTCTTTGCGGCCTTTTCCCATCAGGAAAAGCTTTTCCGTTGCCAGTTTTAAAAGAAATGTATACCGTAAACCATGCGCCTTCCTGCGCGGCTCTCGCCGCCCAGGCGAAAAGCGGCTGGCATAAACCAGCTAAACCGCCTCATTCCTGCCTCGCCGGTTCCCCCTCCGCCTCTGCCGGAGGATTGAAAAACACGGACGCGTGGAACGTTCCGTTTTCCCAGCGCAGGTCCGCCATACCGCCATACCGCGCCGCAATGTATTGGACGGACTGTGTGCCAATCCCCTCGCCAATATGTTTGCTGGAAAGGAACGCGCCGTTATTTTGCTGTACGGGCGGGACAGGGGCCGTATTATCCACGATAAGAGTGAATGCCCGTTGCCCCGTGGAACGCGCAACGATCAGGATAAAGGCGTCCGCCTGGCCACGGCACGCATCCAACGCGTTTTCAAGCAGGTTTCCCAACACAACGCAGGCATCCGGCTCCGGAACAAAAAGCACTTCGGGCAAATCCATATCGACCTCCAGGCGGATGTTTGCCTGTGCGATTTTTCCAGCATAAAAGCGGACCAGCGCATCCAGTGCATCGTTTTTGCAATAGCGCACGGTCTGCCCGGTGGGCTGTTCCTCCAGCTCCTTTTGCAGGTAGGCCCGTAATTCCTCCACCCGGCCACTATCCAGAAAGGAACGGATTACGTTTTGATGCTGGCGCAAGTCGTGGCGCGCCCTGCGGACATCCTCCATGTGCTCTTGTAATTTTGCATACTGATCACGCTGAAACGCTAAAATCTGCTTGCCCAAACGCGCCTGTTCCTCCAACAACACCTGGTGATGGACCATGCGCAATCCGCTCAGCAGAGAGGAGCACACTACCAACACGAAAACCAGCAGGCTGATCCTGGCATAAAATGCCCGTATGCTGTCGCTCGTGTTTTGCGTATAAGCATTTGTAAAAAGAAGGACTATTACCGTCATCAGTGCAGGCACAAGCCAAACAG
>DVLH01000127.1 GCA_018715585.1 Candidatus Aphodomonas merdavium | reverse complement strand
AGAAACCCTCAGGCTCTCCAAGGGTTTCTTACAAAACACAGCCGGCCGGCATCCAAGTGCGCCGCACAAACGCTCACGAAAACTCGGCATTTAACCGCTCATACTCCGCCGCAGGTTGCGGCAGCACATAGCCTCCGTAAGGGATGACGGCGACATGCTTTCCCGCCAGTGCCAGTTTTTCCTGCAACTGCCCAGCCGTGCGCACGGACACAATGCCCATATCCTTTACAAGCGCGGGATCAATCTCGCTGAGCATCAGGAACGTCCCCGCTTTTTGAATCGCCTCGCAGGAGGCATAGAAAATATATCCGGCAATCGTAAACGCCTCGCGCAGCGCAGCATCCAGCCTTCCTTGCGAAAGCGGCTTTGTCCAGTCAAAGAAATCCGGCGTGCCGCCGCCCTCCGGGCATTGGCACAGCAGCACGAACGTTCCGCCCGGCTTGAGCGCGTTGACCGCGTTCAGCAGCGACTTGACCCCCTGGTAGAGGTTTAAATCCTTGGGATAGCCGCCGCAGGAGGCGATAACGACGTCCGCCTGCGCATCAATCCTCCGCCCGTAATAGCGCTGGCAATAGGCGCAGCTTTCGCGCCAGGCCCGGCGGAAATCCCCGCAGAAAAGCGCGCTGAGGCGCGACTGGGCGTCCACGACGATGTTTATACCAAACGCCGGGTTGACCAGCGCCGCAGCGTCCTCCATGTCCTCGTCAATGGGATTCCCGCGCAGCCTGCCGCTGCCCACCAAAGCGCTGGAATGCGGCGCCGCAGGGTCCAACGCCATGCAATGGTTGCGGCGGATCGTAGCGCGCGAGCTGATACCCGGCAGGATGGATTTTCTTCCCCCGCCATAGCCCGCCATCAAATGATGCACCGTTGCGCTCACCACGATCACCTTGCGCCCCACGGCCAGCGGGTTCACCTCCACCCGGTTGCCATAGCGCGTCTCGCCCACGGCGACAAGCGCGGGCGAATCGCAATCGTGGTTGACGACTTTGCAGCGCGCGAAAACATACGGCGAGGCGATCATCTCCAGCTCTGCCGGCGTCATGGGCCTATGCGTTCCCAGCGCCACAAGCACGGCAATCTGCCCGGCGGCGATGCCGCATGCGCTTTGCAAGTAGCGCACCAGCAGCTCGCAAATCCTATCCTGGCGCATCCAAAAGCGGGTGATATCGGAAAGGATAATCGTCACCTTGTCCTCGGGGCACAGGCGCTGCCGAAGCGGCAAGCCATACGCGCCCTCTTCCACGCCGTTTCGAAATGCCGCCTCCAGATCGTTCACCACGGGCATCTGGCTGCCATATAGATATGTTACCGACGCAGCCGCGGACAGATCCAACGTTACGGCCTCCTTGCCGTAGCGCAACGACGGCCGGCGTGCATCAATCGTTGAGGAGCATGCGGTCATTGGCAAATTCCTCCTTTTTCTGCTCGGAATACAGGCGCATCAGCTCCGGAACGGTCATCTCTTCCCGCCGTTTCCCGGCAAGGTCCAGAATGATCCGCCCGGCGTCCATCATCAACGTCCGCGTCCCCGTCGAGAGCGCTGAGCGGATGTTATGCGTAATCATCAGCGTGGTAATCTTGTTTTCCGCAACGATCTGCTTTGTTATCTCCATGATGCGCTCCGCCGTAGCCGGATCCAGCGCGGCCGTATGCTCATCCAAGAGCAGCAGCTTCGGCGTGACGAGCGTGCACATCAGCAGCGTTACCACCTGGCGCTGCCCGCCGGAAAGCAGCCCCACCTTCGTCTTCATCCTGTCCTCCAGCCCCATCCCGTAGCGGGCAAGCGCATCGCGGAACAGGTCATGCTTTTTGCGGCCGAGCGCCAGGGACAGCGGGCTGCTGTAGGCACGGCTATAGGCAAGCGCCATGTTTTCTTCGATGGTCATGCCCGGCGCCGTCCCGCGCATTGGGTCCTGAAACACGCGGCCTATCTTGTGCGCGCGCACATATTCCGGCTGGAACGTCATATCCTCCCCGCCGAGCAGGATCCGCCCGCTATCGGGCAGCCAGGACCCGCAAATGGCGTTAAAGAGCGTCGACTTGCCCGCGCCGTTGGATCCGATCACCGCAGCAAACTCACCCGCCTCCAGGCGCAGCGAAACATTGTCAAGCCCCACGCGCTCGTTCACCGTGCCGCGCGCAAACGTCTTGCTGACTTTTTGTATCTCAAGCATTCTTTTTCGCCTCCCGCATCAGCCTGCGCTCCGCGCGGCGTTCCCGGACGGCCGGGATGGCGAGCGTCAACGCGACGATCACCGCACACATGAGCTTCATCATATTGGCGCTATAGGAACCGAACAGGCTTAAGTCCACCACAAGCGTAACGATCAGCTTGTAGAGCACCGAACCCGCAATCGCCGAAATAAGCCCGCGCGTCGGCCCCGAGCGGGAAAAGACCGCTTCGCCGATAATAACCGCAGCCAAGCCGTAAACGAGCGTGCCCGCAGAGGCGTTGATGTCCGAATAGCCGCTGTAATGGACGATCAGCGCGCCGCTGAACGCCACAAGCGCGTTGGACAGGCTCAATCCCATCAGCTTCATCGCATCCGCGTTGATGGAGGAGGCCCGCACCATCGCCGGGTTATCGCCCGTTGCCCGAATGCACATGCCCATATGCGTCTTAAAAAAGAGGATCACATCTTCGTCAGATAGCCCGCTATCTTCCTCATAGTAGAGACGCAAGATTTTGCGTCTCTACAAAAACTCATCCCAAATCATCGCACGATAAATTCAAAACAGCTTCTTAAAC
>DVLH01000126.1 GCA_018715585.1 Candidatus Aphodomonas merdavium | reverse complement strand
ATGTTGGGCGACGGCATGGCCGACCGGCCGCTGGAAGCCCTGGATGGGAAAACGCCGCTGGAGGCGGCAAGCAAGCCGAATATGGACTATCTGGCGCAGCATGGCGCGGTGGGCATGGCACGCACGGTGCCCGAGGGCATGCCGCCCGGGAGCGATACGGCGAACCTGAGCGTCATGGGCTATGCGCCGGAGATATATTATTCCGGCCGTTCGCCGCTGGAGGCCGTCAGCATGGGCGTCCCCGTGGGCGAGGAGGATGTGACGCTGCGCATGAACCTCGTCACCCTCTCTGCTGAGGAGAACTTTTCCGATAAGACGATGATCGATTACAGCGCGGGCGAGATTGAAACGCAGGAGGCTGTGGAGCTTGTGCGCTATCTGGCGGAGCACCTCGCCGACGAGCATATACAGCTGTATCCCGGCATCAGCTACCGCCATTGTCTGGTGCTTCGCGGCGCGCAGACGGGCACGATCCTTACGCCGCCGCACGATATCACCGGAAAACCCGTGCGCGGCCATCTGCCGCAGGGCCGCTACGGCGCGCAGCTGCTTTCGCTGATGGAGCGCGCTTACGCGCTTTTGAGCGAGCATCCAATCAACCGCGCGCGCGTGGCGCAGGGCAAAAACCCGGCCAACGCCTGCTGGCTTTGGGGCGAGGGAACGCGGCCAAAGCTTCGGCCGTTTCAGGAGCTGTACGGCCTGCGGGGAGGCGTCGTTTGCGCGGTGGACCTGCTCAAGGGCATTGGCCTGTGCGCCGGCATGGACGTGCCGGATGTGCCGGGGGCGACGGGCGCGATGTGGACGGATTTCGCTGCCAAGGGCCGTGCGGCGCTCGCGCTTTTTAACGATGGCTGCGACCTCGTCTATGTGCATGTGGAAGCGCCGGATGAGTGCGGTCATCATGGCGCGCCGGAGGCGAAAGTGCGCGCTATCGAGGCAATCGACAAGGACGTGCTGGGTTTTTTAATGGATGCGCTGCGCGCACAGGGAGAGCCGTTCTGCGTCCTTTTAACGCCGGACCATCCTACGCCCTGCACGATCCGAACGCACGCAAGCGATCCCGTGCCGTTTGTGCTCTATGACAGCACGCGGGAGGCGGGCCCGCATGCGCCGCGCTATACGGAAGCGCTGGCGCAAGGCACGGGCCTGTTCCTTGCAAAAGGTCCGATGCTGATGGAAAAGCTGACAAAAAGGGATTTTTAACCGCGCGCTGTGCGGCTCTCAAACGCCTCCGCTGAAAAAGCGGCGGCGTTTTTCTTTTGGAGCGAATCTCTGCGGCGGCTGCGGCGTCTAATGGGTGCAAGAGCGCTTGAGCGACGACGGAAGGCGAGGGGGAGAGGACGGATGGACAAAGACGCGTTTGCGCGCAGGACGACGGCGCTGCAGGTAAGCCTATACCGCGTGGCTGCAAGCTATCTGCGCGCGGAAGCAGACCGGCTGGACGCCGTCTGCGAAGCAATCGCCAAGGCATGGGAAAAGCGCGCGACGCTCCGCGATGAGCGCTTTTTCGACACGTGGATGACGCGCATCCTCATCCGGGAATGTGTGAACATCCAGCGCAGGCAGCGGCGCGCCGTGCCGATGGAAACCCTGCCGGAGCGGCCGCAGGAGGATAGCCCCGCCAGAGCGCTGGAGGAAGCGCTTGAGACGCTGCCGCAGCGCGCGCGCACGATGGTCGTCCTCTACTATTTGGAGGGATATACCGTGAAAGAAACGGCGCAGATCATGGGCGTGACGAAAGGCGCCGTCTGCGCAGGGCTTTCAAGGGCGCGCAGTAGCCTGCGCGCGCTGTTGGAGGAGGAATGAGCATGAAACGGGAGAAGTGGAAAAACGTTTACGTGCCACGGGACGGACAGCTGGAGGTGCGCGTGCGCTTTGCGCTCGATGCGCTGGAGGAAAAACCGGCCGGAGGCTTGCGCAGGAAAAGGGTGTGGGTTCTGGCGGCAGCTGCGGTGCTTGCGCTGCTTTCCGTAGCGGCGCTGGCATCCGGGGTGTTTTTCTCGCGGCAGGCTAGCGCAAAAAACGCCGCGGCGCGGGTTCTGCAAAAGCAATACGGCTTTACACCGGAGCTGGAGGCGTTTTTCGCTTGCGAGGTGTCGGAGGATGGAAGGACGGTTACCTTTACGCCGAACGACGGCGCCCTCGGTGAACGCCTGGGCGTGTACACGGTTTCGCTAACGGATGGAGGCGGAGAGGCCAGCTGGTCCTACGACGGGATGACGGAAACGGCGGAAGGCGCTGTCTGGGATGTAGAGGCGCTGGAGAAGGCTGTGGAGCGCAAGCATGCGGGAGAGGAGTGGTATGAAATCCTCAACGATGCGCAGGCGCTGGCGGTCAAGATCACCGCGGGGAAAGCGGAGGAGCTGGCGCGCCAGGCGGTGCAGGAACGCTATGGCGCGGATGCGCTGGCGGGATTTGGCGGCGCGAACGTCAACCTTTATGTGGACGAGGAACAGGCGGCCGCAGACGTCCACGGCATCAGGCGCTATAGCGTCAGCTTTCAGCGCGAGGAGGACGGATGCTATTATGTGGTGGGCGTTTATGGCGATGATGGCGGCGTTTTCCGCTGCGACCTGCGCCGCGAGGAGCAGGAGCCGCAGCGTCCGGCGATTGCAGACGCCCTGCGCGGCGAGGAAGCGCGCGAGCGGGCGCAGGTAACGCTGGAGGAAGCGGTTTCGCTGTCGAAGCAGGCGCTTGCCGGGCGCTACGGCCTTACGGCTGAACAGGTACAGCGCCTCGAATGGGAAGAGACGTATGACGGCGTGACCTACCGGATGGAAGGGGATACGCCCATGATCAGCTGCTATTTCTGGCTTTGGCAGGGCGAGGACGAGACGTTCACCCCGGGAGACGGCCTGTATACGGTGGAGATGAACGCGCTGACCGGCGCGGTTGACGGCACGTATTATGATTCCGGCGCGGTTGGCAACGGGTAACCGCAAAGCCAGCCCCGGCCGGGCGGGAAGACGGGACGGACAGCGCGTCCGTCCCGGTTTTTCTGTTTTGCGCCCTGCCCAGGCCTCCTTTAAAAAAGGCGCTGCCCGGCAACCGCTGGGCAGGC
>DVLH01000125.1 GCA_018715585.1 Candidatus Aphodomonas merdavium | reverse complement strand
CGGGAGATGCAAAACCCCCGGCTTTGCCGGGGGAAAGAGAGGAAAAGGAATGCGCCCTGGGAGGGATGGAGCATGCAAAGCTTCGCTTTGCCGCTTCTGAGGCGGCGGAGCCATCCGCCTTATTGGCCGCTGGGCAGCGGATGGCGGTCGAGGAAATTTGCTACGGTCAGGTTGAACGCCTCCGGCTCCTTAGCAGCGATGAAATGGTCGCCGCCGATGAACACAAGTTGCGCGCCCGGAATGCTCTGGGCGATCAGGCGCGTGTGATCGGGACGGATCATATCGCGCGTGCCGGCGATGACGAGCGTGGGCGCGCGCACGGCGCGCAGCGCGCCGGGGTCGATGGCCGGTTCGTTCACCATGAGGCCGAGCAGCTCCGCGCGCCTTGCCGCTTTTTTGCTCCGGTTGGCGAACATGCGGGCGAGGCGGTAGCCGGCCGTGATGGGGAGCTGGACGCTTGGCTTGACCCCCTTGGGGTTGAGGTTGGCCCCGTTGAGGATCAGCCGCCGCACGCGTTGGGGATAGCGCAGCGCAAAGAGGAGCGCAATGTTGCCGCCGTCGGAAAAGCCGAGCAGATCTGCACTGTCCAGCGCCGCTTCATCCATGAACGCGCGCAGGTCGTCGGCAAATTGGTCGAGGGTAAACGGGGCAGAACCACGGGGCGAGCGCCCGTGGCCGCGCGTATCGATGGCGATTACGCGGTAGGAACGGGAAAAGAAATCCATTTGATGGCGGAAATACGAACCGTTTTCGCCGTTGCCATGCAAAAGGAGAAGCGCCTCGCCGCTTCCCCTTTGCCGGCTGTAAAGCTGCACGTCCATGTCTATTTGCCCCACTTGGGATTGTCAATAATAGTGGGCTTTCCATCGCGCTCCACCAAAAGTTTGCGATAGCCCTTTGTCTCAATGGCCCCATAATTATGCCCGGCATCCGCACGGAAGGTGAAGAACGTCACCAGCGGTTCGTCCTTGCCCACGCAGATGGAACGGTGCGCATAGTATTTGGGCACATAGCAGGCGTGGCCGCTGGTCAGCTCCAGGCAGCTCCAATCCCCCTGCTCGTTTTCCAGCATCATATAGCCATGGCCGCTAAGGCAGTAGTAGACCTCGCAGGTGTCGGCCGGGTCGTGGTAATGCCCCTTCGTCATGTAATATTCCTCGCCCACCTTGCCGGGATAGACGATGCTACAGCCAAAGGCGATATCGCCGGCATGCAGCGGTGCGGGGCAGCTGTGGAATTCGTAGACGAGCGGATCTCCTTGCCGGAGCGCTTCCGCCTCGGCGGCGGTGTCCAGATACATGCCCTGCATTTGGGAAAGATAGCGCTTTCCCGTCTCCATCAGGGAAGAGAAGCCGGTATTTTTGTCAAAATCGACCGTGAAGCCGCGCACCCAATCGTAGAGCTTGTTTTCGGTGTTGAAATCCATAGGGCTCTCTCCTTTGCTTTTTTTATTGATACAGCCGCTCCGGGCGGGAAAACAATGCAACAGGCTTTATACCGACATTGTAACATAATGGCGGCAGAAAAGCAATGTGCCCGCGCGCGGTTAAGGCCGTGGCCCGCTTCCCAAAAGTTGATGGTTGTCGGATGGTTTTGCGTATGGTATAATACAGCCGTTCCAGGCGTGAGCCTAGCAAAGGAAAGGATACGCAAAAGCGTGAATATAAGGCCTGAAAGCAATAAAAAACGCGCGCGCCGCCCAAGGACGGCGAGCCGGGCGACGCCTGTTCGCAACGGCTTGCTGCTGTTGGCGCTGGCGGCTGTGCTGGCGCTGATTGTGGCGGTGACGCCGAAGGAACCCGTGCAGAGCCAGGCGGTCGTGATCGTGGATGGGGCGGAGACGGACGTGGCGACGGTGGCGCAGACTGCGACGCTGGCCATCACGGAAGTGATGGCGTCCAACCATGCCGCCTATCCGGACGAGACGGGCAATTACCCCGACTGGGTCGAGATTACCAACACCGGCACGGAGCCGCAGCAGATGGAAGGCATCGGCCTTTCCGACCGGGAAGACCGCGTGCTGTTTCTTTTCCCGGAGATGACGCTGGAACCGGGCGGCCACGTCGTCGTCTTTTGCGACGATACGAGCAAAGCCGTCTCCGGCGAGGCGCTGCACGCCCGCTTTAAGATCTCGGCGCTGGGGGAGACGATTTATCTGTTCAATACCGCTGCGCAGGTGATCGATTCCGTTACGGTTCCCGCGCTGCAAAGCGACGTCTCCTATGCGCTGGTGGGCGGTTCCTGGCAGGTGACGGAACAGTTTACCCCTGGCTATGACAACACGGACGCCGGCTGGGAGCAGCTGCGCACGACGGGCTCTTCTCAGGCGCAGGGCCTTGTGATCAACGAGCTGATGGCGTCCAACGTGACGGCCATTGCCGATGAGGACGGCGAGTATTCCGACTGGATTGAGCTTTACAACGGCACAAGCCATGTCATCGACCTTTCCAACTACGCGCTTACGGACGACCCGGCCGACCGCGTGAAGTGGCGTTTCCCCAGCGGGGCGCAAATCCAGCCCGGGGAGTATTACATCGTTTTTGCCTCCGGCAAAGACCGCCGCGAAGTAGTGGAAGGCCGCAAGCTGCATACGAACTTCCGCCTTGCCGCGGATGGGGAGACGGTGATGCTCTGCGACATCCTGGGACAGATCGTCGATAGCGTCACCTACGACAATCTGCCCGACAACGTCAGCTGGGCCCGCGTGGAAGGGCTTTCCAACACATGGCAGGAAGCATCCCCGTCTACGCCCGGCATGCCCAACAACCGCTCCTCCCAGCTGGAAATGGACAGGATGCTCCGGGCACAGAATACGACGGGGCTTTTCATCAGCGAGGTGATGACGAGCTCTACCGGCGTTGAAACGCCTTACGGGCGTTCCAGCTACGATTGGGTGGAAATTTATAACGCCTCCTCCGTACCGCTGTCGCTGAAAGGTTTTTGGCTCAGCGACAATGTGAACCGGCCGCGCAAATACCAGTTTGGCGACGTGACGATTCCGGCGGGAGGGTATCTCGTCGTCTTTCCCAGCGGCTTGACGGAGTCGCCTACGGGGAGCGGCGCAATCCATGTCCCCTTCCGCTTGAGCGCGCTGGGGGAGACGGTGGTGCTCTCCGACCCTTCCGGCAAAATTGTGGACGAGCTGGTCGTGCCGCAGCTGGAAACGAACGTTTCCTACGGCCGCAACTTTGATCAGGGAGGCCTTTTTTATTATACGGAAACGACGGCCGGCGCGAAAAACGGCCAGGGCTTTTCGGGATACGCCGTGCAGCCGACGATGGACAAGGCGGGCGGGACGTACGCCCAGCAGGTGACGGTGACGCTCTCGGCGCCGGAAGGCGTGCGCATCCGCTATACGACGGACGGCTCCGAGCCGACGGAGGAAAACGGCACCGACTACACGGGCCCCATCACGCTGACCTCCAACGCGGCGCTGCGCGCCCGCGGCTTCCAGGAGGGCTTGCAGCCTTCCGCCATCACCACGGCGACGTTCCTCGTCAACGTCTATCACTCCCTGCCCATCATTTGCCTCGTCTGCGATCCGGATGATCTCTACAACGAGACGGACGGTATCCTTGCCGTGGGCACGGAGGAGGATTTTTCCAGCGTGCCGTTTGACGACGCCGTTTATTGGCTCAAAACGCCCCACCCGGGCAACTTTGAATATTTTACCGCCGAAGGCGTCAGCCAGCTCAACCAGGGCGTGGAGCTGCAGCTGAACGGCCAGTACAGCCTGGACCAGGCGCAAAAGAGCTGGCGCATTACGGCCAAGGCGAAATACGGCGGAGAAACGCTCGATTATCCGTTCTTTGACGACAGGCCGTATACCTCCTACCACGCGCTGATCCTCCGAAACGGCGGGCAGGACGGGAAATACACGCGCATCATCGACGCGCTGCAGGGCGTGATTGTCGATTGGACCGGCTCAGACATTTTCCACATGGCGTATAAGCCCGTCGTCGTCTATCTCAACGGCCAATATTGGGGTCAGTACAACCTGCGGGAGCGCATCAACAAATATTCCATCGCCGACTATGAGGGATGGAGCGATCCGGATGCGATTGACCTGATCAAGGGCGACGACGAGGTGATCGGCCAGACGAGCCGCTACGACAACTACGGCGAGCTCAAGGCGTTCGTCAACAGCCACAACCTGGCCGAGGATCCGGAGGCGCTGCAGACGGTGCTGGACTGGGTCGACGTGGACAACTATTTCGACTTTATGATTTTCCAAATCTACTTTGGCAACACGGACGCGGGCAACATCAAGTTCTACCGCCAGCGCGTGGAGGGCGCCAAATGGCGCTGGTGCCTGTTTGACCTGGACTGGGGATATTTCAACTCCACCACCAACGGCTGCAAGGTCTGGCTCGACCCCAACGGCGCCGGCGATAAGGATTTTGAAAACTGGCTCATTCTGAGCCTCCTGGAGGTACCGGAGCTGAAAGATCAGTTCCTTACGCGCTTTGGCCAGCTCTTCCAGGAGGTATTCTCGGATACGGAGCGCATCTGGGCGCAGGCACAGGCGATGGCCGCCGTGATCCAGCCGGAACTGATGTTCCACTACAACCGCTGGGCGGGCGAGACGAGCAAGCTGCTCACGGAGGAGCCGGACACGCCGGAAGGCAACTACTCCTACTGGGAGCAGCGCATGGAACGGCTGCACAATGTGCTGAAAAAGCGGCCAAACCTCTGCTGGGAGCATATACGCGATTGGTTCGGCATGACGGATGCGGAGATGGAGGCATACTTTGGGCCGCAGCCCGAAATGCCCGCGGACGCCATCTAACCGGTTGAAAGATTCGAGGGATAAAGGGAGGAGAGCGATTTCATGAAGAACACAGCCCTGAGCGTGACGGACATCATCAAAGGCAGCGTGGTAGACACGTTTTCCGAACAATTCCAGGCGCTGACGCCGCTTTCGGTAGTGATTGCGCTGGCGATGGGGTTTCTTGTCGGGCTGGTGATTGCGCTTGTATACCGCCGGTGTTACCGCGGCGTGCTGTATTCGCCTTCGTTTGCCGTAACGCTTGTGATGATGACGCTGATCACCACGCCGGTGGTTATGTGCATCAAATCCAACATCGCGCTTTCCATGGGCATGGTCGGCGCGCTGTCCATCGTCCGCTTCCGCACGGCGGTCAAGGACCCAATGGACACGGTTTATATGTTCTGGGCGCTGACGATGGGCATCCTGCTGGGTGCGGGGCTGTATCTGATTGCGCTGGTGGTCGTGCTGGGCATCTCGGTGTGCGTGGTGCTGCTGACGTTTGTGAAGCTGCCGTCGGCGACGAGCTACCTGCTCGTGCTCCACTGTGAAGATGCCGCCATGCAGGCCGTGCAGGGCGTGCTCAACCGCCTGAAATACCGCCGCCTGCGCTCCAAGACGGTCACCCAGAACGGTACGGAGATGACCGTGGAGGTCCGCATCTCCGAGCGCCAGGATCTGGTGGGACAGCTCCTGGACATTCAAGGGGTGTATGACGCGACGCTCGTCGCCTGCCAGAGCGAGGCTGGCGCCTGATGGAACGCCGCCGCCCGCCTGTTCGGCATGAATTAAAATTTCTCATCAACTACGGCGAGTACCTGCACTTGAGCCGCACGCTGGACTATGTCCTCTCGCGCGACCCGGGCGGCGACGAATACAACGAATATGCCATCCGCTCGCTGTACTTTGACACGGTGTTTGACGATTTCTTCCATGAGAAGATTTCCGGCGTGATGGACCGGCGCAAATACCGCCTGCGCATTTACCGCTATTCAGACAAGGATATCAAGCTGGAATGC
>DVLH01000019.1 GCA_018715585.1 Candidatus Aphodomonas merdavium | reverse complement strand
GATGTGGCGCTCTATGCTATTTTGCGAAAGGAGTTCCGGCCGTGAAAAGAGCAAACGCGCTTCAGCCACAGGTGGCGCGCATCGCCGTCCCCTCTCTTCCGGCGGGGATGGAGGGCGCGCGTTTTTTGTTGTTGTCGGACCTGCACATGCACGGGCCCGCGCCGGTGTTTGACGAGCTGCTCTCGTTTGCGCGCGCGGCGACGCCCAACTGCATCCTCTGCTGCGGGGACGTCATTGACGAGGGAACGCGCGATGTGGGCGTGCTGCGCCCATTCTTTGCTGCGCTGCGCCAGGTCGCGCCCGTCGTCGCCGTCAATGGCAACAACGATGCACAGCCCCGCCTGGTTGCGGCGCTGCGCGGCGTCTATGCCGCCTGCGGCGTGACGCTGTTGGAGGACGACGAGCGGCTTTTTTGTGTGGGCGGCGGGGCCGTGCGGCTGGTCGGCATGCAGGACCCGGCGTTTTATGCAAAAAGATTGCATATTGAACGCCCCGGATTGACGGAACTGGAGGCGCGCATGCGCGGGATCAGACCGTTTTGGACGGCGGGGGAAGAGGGCGCCTGCGCGCTGATTGTGCTCGTGCACCGGCCGGAATTGGCGGAGAGTTTTCTGTGGATGCACCCGGCGCTGATCGTTGCAGGCCACGCGCACGGCGGGCAGATGCGCGCCTTTGGCCGCGGGCTGTATGCGCCGGGACAGGGCATATTTCCGCGCTATACAAGCGGCGTGTACCGCCTGGGCGAGGCGCAGCTGGCTGTCTGCCGGGGCATTGGCAACCATGCGTTTGTGCCGCGGGTGAACAATCCGCCCCATGTTATGCTGCTCTGGCTTTCCGCCTGCCGGGGCGAATAGCGAAATTGAGAAATGATGCCGGAGCGCTTGACGGAAACAGGAAAATGCGCTATGATTGAATATATATGAGCTTTCACAGGGAGGGGGAACCACGTTGGTTCAAAGTAGCGCGCTGTCGGAATGGTTTGCCGGGCTGGCGGCGCAGTTTGAGCGCAACTTCCTTGCGTCCAACCGCTGGTTGCAGCTTCTAAACGGCTTGGAAGTGACGCTGTTCGTATCGCTTTTGGCGGTCATCCTTGGCACGGTGCTGGGCGTTCTTTTTGCGCTGATGCGCCTTTCCAAGGTGAAAGGCCTTCGCTTTATCGCGGGCGTATACATCGACGTCATCCGCGGGACGCCGATGGTCGTGCAGCTGATGATTTTCTATTTTGTGCTGCTGGGCCCATATACAACGCTGGACAAGACGATGATCGGTGCGGTGGCGTTTGGCTGCAATAGCGGCGCGTATGTAGCGGAGATCGTGCGCGCAGGCATCCTTTCCATCAACGTTGGCCAGTATGAGGCGGGGCGGTCGCTTGGGCTGACGGAGTGGATGACCATGCGCAAGATCATCCTGCCACAGGCGTTTAAGAACATCCTGCCCGCGCTTGGCAACGAGCTGATTGTGCTGGTCAAGGAGACGTCCGTGCTCGGCTATATCGGCGTGGTCGACCTGGCGCGCGCGGGCGAGCAGATCCGCGCCCGCACGCTCGATGCGTTCATGCCGCTGCTGGCCGTGGCCGCGGTGTATTACGTGATCGTGAAACTGCTCAGCTACCTGCTCTCTTTGCTGGAAAGGAGGCTGCGCGAAAGTGATAAGCGTTAAGGGCCTGCATAAAAGCTTTGGAAAGCACGAGGTGCTCTGCGGCATCGACTGCGAAATCGAAAAGGGCGAGAAAGTCGTTATCATCGGGCCTTCCGGCGGAGGGAAATCGACGTTCCTGCGCTGCCTGAACCTGCTAGAAAAGCCGACGTCCGGCCAAATCTTTTTTGACGGCCAGGAAATCACGGCGCCGCGCTGCGACGTCAACGACGTCCGCCGCCGCATGGGCATGTGCTTTCAGCATTTCAACCTCTTCCCGCATCTGACTGTGCTGGACAACATGACATTGGCCCCGGTGACGCTGAAGATGATGACGAAAAAACAGGCGGAAGAGGAAGCGTACGCGCTGCTTTCGCGCGTCGGCCTGGCCGATAAGGCGAAGGAATATCCCGGCCGCCTTTCCGGCGGACAGCAGCAGCGCATCGCCATTGTGCGCGCGCTGGAGATGAAGCCGGAGATGATGCTCTTTGACGAGCCGACGTCGGCGCTGGACCCGGAAATGGTCGGCGAGGTGCTGGACGTGATGATCCAACTGGCGCGTGACGGGATGACGATGGCCGTTGTGACGCACGAGATGGGGTTTGCGCGCGAGGTGGGCGACCGCGTGCTGT
The DNA here is from genome assembly GCA_018715585.1 of Candidatus Aphodomonas merdavium. Classification (GTDB taxonomy): domain Bacteria; phylum Bacillota; class Clostridia; order Christensenellales; family Aristaeellaceae; genus Aphodomonas; species Aphodomonas merdavium. Next base: position 3,856 of record DVLH01000019.1, on the reverse strand, counting down.
TCATCGATAACGGCATCATCCTCGAGGAAGGCCCGCCGCGCGAACTGCTTGCCAACCCGCAGCAGGAGCGCACGCGCGATTTCCTCAACAAAGTGCTCTGACGGGCGTTTGACAGCCGCCGGATCTCCCGGCGGCTTTTTTTGTATCAAGATATCCGCGCGCCGGACAAATGGTTCCTAAAAGCCTTCGGCGGGGAACCGGAGAAAAACGCTCTTTGCAATAACGGAGACGCGGCCTGCCAGCCGCACAGCGAATGGCAGGGCATTCGGATGGAGCGGCATGGCGTCCATCGCCTCTTTCATGCACGGTGGAATGGCAAAAGCCTGCGGCAGTTGTGGCGAGGAAAGGGGAAAATGATCAAGGCGGAAGCGTGCCAAAGCCCCATCCGCCCGGTTGGGGTGGCGAGGTGCGATGTTGCGCGGCCGGGAAAAAGGGGAGCCGGATTGCGGAGTGTAAGGAGCGGCGGAAAGCGGACGAGACGGGGAAGCCCATCGTGACAACCACCCGCAAAGCGGGTGGTTGTGTTCATTCCGCTTGCACCGGTTCGGCCCTGACGCCAGGCTTTTGCCTCTGCGGGGGGTATCCCCGTGCTGCGCGCACCTCCGACGCCCCCAGCAGCCTTTCGCCGGCCGCCTTGCCTTCCGGTTGCGCAAGCGCTCTTCTCCCGCGCAATGGGCTGTGCGCACCTCCGACGCCCCCCAGCAGCCTTTTGCCGGCCGCCTTGCCTTCCGGCTGCGGGAGCGCTCCTCTCTTGCTCGATGGGTTGCGTGCGGCACGCCGTGCGGGCGAAGCCCTCCTTTTTTTCCTGTTTCGGGACGTCTCGCCACGCTCTGCGCAAAACCGGCGCGGTCGGATGGCTTTTATTTGCGGCCAGCGGCCATTGAAAGCACAAAAAACGCCGCCGGGAGATCCCGGCGGCGCATGGGTTTGCCCGTTATTTGCGGGAGAAGGCCAGCTGAATGGCGGCAATGATGCCTTCGCTGTCCATTGTGGCGCCCGTGATGGCGTCCACGGCGAGGGACTGCGTTTCGATGATCGTGTTGATGAACTCTTCCAGCTGTTCATCGGTCATGAACATGTTTTCGCGACCCTCGATGATCTCGATGGAGACGATCTGATGGTCTTTGACCGTGCAGGAAACCGTGTACGGGCCGTGCGTCGCGTTGCCGCTGGCCACATACTCGCCATCGTCTTCCTTGGAGGCGTCCATGGCGGGTTTCAGCGAAGAGGAAGAACCGGCGACAGGCACGATGTCCTCCTCGAGCGGCACGACATAGTCGTTGCCCTTGTAGTCAAAGTGCTCTTCCACGCCGAAGATATGCTGCGCTGCGGCACGGCCGGAGGTGAAGCATTCGTTGAGGAAGATGCCATTTTGATAGAGGTTGGAGACGTAGCTGCCCAGCTCGCCCACGCAGTAGAGGCCGGGGATCGGCTCGTCGTTCCAGTCGAGCGCCTGGGAATGCGTGTTGCGGCGGGCACCGCCGGTGGTGGCGACGACGGCCGGGGTCAGCTCAACGGCGTAGAACGGGCCTTCGTCAATTTTGGCCATCGTCTCGGGGTCGCGGCCGAAGTCTTCGTCCACGCCCTTTTCTACCATTTCGTTGTAGCGGTCGATGGTGGCTTTCAGCGTCTCGGGATCGCGGCCAATCTTCTCGGCGAGCTCCTCGATTGTGTCGGCCTTGATGATCCAGCCCGCGTCGATTTCAGCCTGGTTGTCGGCAGACCAGCGGTAGCCGTTGGCGGAGATGGGCCAGCCCATCCAGGTCGTCGCCAGCGTGGCGCTCAGGCGGACCGATTCGTCGCAGATGAAGTGGACGGGCAGCGCACGCCAGTGCGGCAGATCGGTCCAGTGGCCGTATTCGTTCACCTTCATGTGCTGCTTGTGATAATAGACGGATTCGTTGTAGAAGCGGCCGCCTGTGGCGTCAATCTCAATCCAGCCGCCGTCGGGGAAATAGAACTGGCGCAGGAACGCGGAAGGATATTCCGGAGCCTTGATGCCCAGCCAGAAACCGCCGGACTGCGTCATGTTCTTCATGTGCCAGATCTTCGCGCCGGCCTTCATGAGCATCTGAATGCCGTCGCCGGTGTTGCCGGGCGTGCCGGTGGTATATACGTTGTCCATGCCGTGGAAGTCGCGCTGCATTTCCAGGTTGTTTTCATACCCGCCGCAGGCGAGCACCACGCCCTTTGTGGCGCGCACGTTGAAGAGGTTGCCGTCCTTATCCCGGGCTGTCACGCCGTAGACCTCGCCGGTGTCGGGATCCTGGATGAGGTCGATCACAGGCGTCTCATAGCGGATATCGACGCCCTTGAGCTGCTTGACGACGTTGGCAAACGCCGTGTACGTGCCGCCTGCCTGGGTGGCCGTTCCGGGCATTTTGCAAAGGGAGTTGGAGATGGAGCGGAACTGGGAGCCCGGCATATCCGGGAATTCCATGATGGCATCGCCCCACTCCTTCGGACGCCACCAATACCCGACGGATTCGGCAACATCGGTGATCCAGTCGATTTGGTAGACCATCGTTTCAATCCACCAATCGAACCATTCTTCGGGGATGGGGTTGGGCTCGCCCAGCGCCCACATATACTCGCGGAATTTTTCGATGTCATCCGGATAGACGTGGAGCACCGTCTGGCCGGAAGCGATGGAGTTGCCGCCCGCCTGGGCTTCTTCCATCTTTTCCAAGAGCAGGATTTTTGCATCGGGGGCAATGTCGATGGCTTCCACGACCGTTGCTGCGCCGGACAGGCCAAAGCCCGCCACGACGACGTCAAACGTTTCGTCCCAGTGGAAGCGGTCCGCGCCCGTCGCTTCTTCCGCTACCGCACCCGTGCCCAGCACGAACACGAGCGATAGCAGCGCGCACAGAAGCCTGGCTAGCGTACGCTTTTTCATGGTTGAGATTCTCCTCCTTCATGTGCTTGCGGAATACCGCAATTTGTAAATAAATTGTAAATTCTGCGACGGTTGCAGAGTCTACTGCGACAAAGCGAAAAAAAGCGGGCATCTTTTTTGCGGATTTTCCCCAAATACGGATAGTTATTCATGAACAGGAATATCCATTACCAGCAGCGCGGTGCGGTGGTTTTTTTCTCCGGCATAGCTGATCACCTCCGTTTCTGCGCTGCCGCAGATGGAAAACCGGTGATTTTCCAGGAAGGCGAGGGCGTGAGCATAATGACGCGGATAGAGCGCGCCGCTGACATCGATTTCAAACGCCGTGCGGACGCATAAGCTGCCGGCAATGCGGCGCACCTGCGGCCCTTGCGGGACACCCGTTTCCAGCGCAAAGCGTTCGTTGACGGCAAGGCCCCAGATGTGGTCCAGCCCTTTGGTGCCATGGGCAAGTTCTTGCGGCGTGATCATCTGCTGCAGGTGGACAAACGGCAGATATTTCAGCCATGCCGATACAGTTTCCATCCGCTGCGGGTCGCTAAAGAGCGATTCGCCCTGAAAATCCAGGCGCAACAGCGCCGGACGCTGCCAAAGCGTGCAGCGCCCGCATAGCTCGCGGGCGGTTTCCCATTGCTGGGGAAGGTTTGCCAAGTAAGACTCCATGCGCTGCAGGCGCCGCAATTGCCTGTGCACGTCTGCTTGCAGTTCTTCAATGCGCTTGCGGGCGCTTTCGTAGGAGGTGCCGTAAACGAATTCCGCCGTTTCGGAAAGGCTCAGGCCCGTTTTATAAAGCCCCCGGCAGAGGATGAGCCACACCAGGTCACGCGCGTGATAATAGCGGTATTTTGTTTTTTGATCGATTTCCGGGGCGACAATGCCTATTTTTTCATAGTAACGCAGCGTGCTGGGGACAATGCCAAGCATTTTTGCGATGTCGCCGATTTTCATTCGCAAGGC
>DVLH01000124.1 GCA_018715585.1 Candidatus Aphodomonas merdavium | reverse complement strand
GCCGTTGAGCACGGCCATCTCCAGCGTCGAAAGCGCCATCCTGGCATCCCCGTTGGCAAAGACGGCAATCATCCGCAGCAGCTCTTCTTCCATCTTCACCTGCTGGCGCCCAAACCCGCGCGGATCTTTGAGCGCGCGGGCAAGCAGCGTCACAATTTCTTCCACCGTTAACGCCTTGAGCACGAACACCTTGCACCGCGATAAAAGCGCGCCGTTGATTTCAAACGACGGGTTTTCCGTCGTCGCGCCAATCAGCGTGATGCTCCCCTTTTCCACAAAAGGCAAAAAGGCGTCCTGCTGTGCCTTATTAAAACGGTGGATTTCGTCCACAAAGAGAATCGTCTTTTCGCCGAAGCGGGCGTTCCCCTCGGCCTGCTGCATCACCGCGCGGATCTCTTTCATCCCGCTCGTTACGGCGGAAAAATCGATAAAGGACGCCTTTGTCCGGTTCGCAATGATGCGCGCGAGCGTCGTTTTGCCCACGCCGGGCGGCCCCCAGAAAATCATGGAAGAGACGCGGTCGCTTTCGATGAGGCCGCGCAATACTTTCCCTTTGCCCAGCAGGTGCGCCTGGCCCACGAATTCCTCCAGCGTTTGCGGACGAAGCCTGGCAGCAAGCGGCTGCGCGCTCTGCCCGTCCCACAGCGTCGTCTGTTCCGTTTTGGCCGCCTCCTCCCTTTCAGCAAGCGCCTTTTACTCAAGCTGCGTCAGCGTATCCTTTTTTCTCCACGCAATCAGCAACCCAATTTCCCACACCATCATTAAAATCCAGCCCGCCGCACAGGAGAGCGGTACGGCATCCATGCCCATGGCGTCAATCAACAAAAACGTGCACAGCGCGCGCAGGAACATCTGCGCATAGGTGACGTACATCGTCAAAGCGGGCTTGCCGATGCCGCGCATATAGCCTTGCAGGCCGTTGGTAATGCCCGGCATGAAGTAAAAAAAGCCCATCAAGCGCAAATAGCGCGTGCCCAGCGAAAGCACCTGCGTCTCTTCCGCCCCCACAAACAGGCGCATCAGCGGTCCCGCCAGCGCAAACACGCCAACGGAAACGATGCAGCCGTAGACCGTTTCCATCAACAGGCCGACGCGTAACCCTTTCATCATCCGCTGCGGCTGTTTTGCGCCGCGGTTTTGCGCCGTCATCACCATCATGCCGTTGGCGATATCCCGCTCGGGGATGAGCGCGTAATCGTCCACACGGTTGACGGCGTTAAACGCTGCAATGGCGTTGACCCCCAGCGGGTTGACCATCGACTGCACCAGCAGCCGGCCTATGTAGACGCCTGCCTGCTGCAGCGCGCTGGCATAGCTGTAGCGCGCCGTTTTTTTCAGCAATGCCCGGTCCAGACGGAAATCCTCACGCCGCATGCGCAGCGGATCGGCGTCGTGCCAAAGGAAAAACGCGCATAACGCCGCGGAAACCGCCTGCGCAATCACCGTGGCCAGCGCCGCGCCGCGAACGCCCATTTGCATCGGCCCCACCATCAGCAAATCCAGCAGGATGTTGACGACCGAACCGATGATCAAACAAACGAGCGGCACGCGCGTGTCGCCAATGGAACGCAGCGCGGCCGCAAGCATGTTGTAAAACAGCGTAAAAAGCAGTCCCCCCACGACAATGCGGAAATAGCCCGTCACATCGGAAAGGATTTCCAGCGGCGTGTTGCAAAGCAGCAGCAGCGGCTTTGCAAACGCAAAAAAAGCCGCCGAAAGCATCAGGCTCATCACCGCACCGGCAATCATCGCCGTGGAAAGCTCATGGCGCAGCTGTTCCAGCTTTCCCGCACCATAGAACTCGCTCATCAGCACCGAAGCGCCAATGCCGATGCCAATGATAAAAAACATGGCGATGTTCAGCAACGAGTTGGCAATGCCAACGGCCGCAAGCGCGGACGCTCCCACCAGCCTGCCCACGATTACGGCATCTACCGTGTTATATGTCACCTGAAATAGATTGCCCAGGATTGCCGGGATGCAATAGCGCAGCAGATGCCCAGGAATGCTGCCGCTCGTCATCGGCCGGATCTTCATTCGGTTCTGTTCCTTCTTTCCGCCGGCGCACAAAAACGTGCGTCATTTCCCTACGCAAAAATGTGCAAACACGGCGTCAATAACGCTTTGCTCCGCATCTTCGCCTGTAATTTCTCCTAGCGCCCGCAGCGCGGCCGTGGCGTCCACGGCGGCAAAATCCAGCGGTACGCCCTTTTCAATCGCCGCAACCATTTCCTCCAGCGCGCCGGCGGCCCGTTGAGCCGCGTCGATATGGCGCGCCTGCGTCAAAAGCGCGCTGCCGGACTGCGCGCTGCGCGCCGTCTCCTCCAGCAGCGCCCGCAGCGCATCCGTTCCTTCACCCGTGCGGGCCGAGACGGCCATGCCCTGCGGCATTCCCTGCGCGCGCGGCAAATCGCACTTATTCAGCACGACCACACACCGTACCTGGCGCGCCTGACGGAGGATTTCCTCATCGTCCGCTTCCAACGGGCGCGACGCATCCAGCACGGCCAGCACCAAATCGGCCCGCTCGGCGGCCTCCTTCGCCCGCTGTACGCCGATGCGTTCCGCTTCGCTTCCCGTCTGACGAATACCGGCAGTGTCCGTCAAGTTGACGCGAACGCCCGCAATTTCCAGCGTGCCGCGCACGGCATCGCGCGTCGTGCCCGCATCCGCCGTAACGATGGCGCGCTCTTCTCCCAGCAGCGCGTTAAGCAGCGAGCTTTTGCCAACGTTTGGCCGTCCCACGAGAACAACGTCAAGCCCTGTTTCCAAAACGCGGGCGCGGGACGGATCGCACGCTGCGCGCAGCTGCGCGCACAGCGCCCTGCCCTGCGCTATGAGGTTGGCCGCCGCAGGCGCCTCGTCGATTTCATCGGGAAAGTCGGTGCAGGCGGCAATTTGCGAAAGCATCTCCGTCAACTTTTGCCGTACCTCGACGATACCGTGCGAGACGGCGCCTTCAAGCTGGCGCCGGGCAGCGCGCGCTTGCGCTTCGCCTTGCGCGCCAACGAGGCGCATCACGGCCTCGGCCTGCGCCAAATCGATGCGGCCGTTTTCAAACGCTCGGCGCGTAAATTCTCCCGGCGCTGCCGGGCGCGCACCCGCAAGCAGCACGGCTTCCAGCACCATGCGCGTCACGGCCGTACCGCCGTGGCAATACAGCTCTGCCACATCCTCGCGCGTGTAGCTCTTCGGCGCGCGCATGAGCACTGCCATGCCCTCGTCAACGATCTCCTGTCCACGCAGAATTTTGCCAAACGACAGGCGATGGCTTTCCCACGGTCCCGACGCGCCGCCGCCGCGGCGGAAAGACCGGTTTAGCACCGCCTCCGCCTCCGGGCCGCTCACACGCACGATGGCGACGCCTCCTGTGCCCGGGGGCGTCGCTACGGCCGCAATGGTATCGTTTGTTCTTTCTTCTTTATACATTGAAGCGAAACAGCGTCACATCGCCGTCTTTCATCACATAGTCGCGCCCTTCGGAACGGACCAGCCCCAACTCGCGGCAGGCGCTCATGCCGCCCTTTTCCACCAGCGTCTCAAATGGGACGATCTCCGCGCGAATGAACCCGCGCTCAAAGTCGGAATGAATTTTCCCTGCGGCTTGCGGCGCTTTCGTTCCCTTGCGAATCGTCCAGGCGCGCACCTCGTCCGGGCCGCAGGTCAAAAAGGAAATCAATCCCAGCAGCGAATAGCTGCGTTCCACTAGGCGTTCCAGCCCGCTGCGCTCAATTCCCAGGTCCGTCAAAAACGCCTGTTTATCCTCGGGGTCCAGCTGTGCAATTTCTTCCTCCATCTGGGCGGAAATGACGAGCACCTCGGCGTTTTCTTTCTGTGCCAGGGCACGGATGGCGGCTACGCCGGGAATTTCGTCCTCGGGCATGCCGAGCATCGCTTCGCCGATGTTAGCGGCGTACAACACAGGCTTGTCCGTGAGCAAAAACCATTCTTTTTCGATTGCGCGCTCCTCTTTCGTCCAGGGGAACGTCCGCGCGGGCTGTTCTTTTTCCAGATGCGCCGCCAGACGGTCGGCCAAATCCGCCTCGTCGGCATAGCGCCGCTCGCCGGATTTCATCATCTTTTTTGCCTTATCGCCGCGTTTTTGCACCGTTTCCAGATCCGCAAGGATCAATTCCAGGTTCACCGTGGCGATATCGTCCGCCGGATCAATCCGGCCGTTGACATGCACGATATTGTCATCCTCAAAGCAGCGCACGACGTGAACGATAGCGTCCACCTCGCGGATATGGCTTAAAAACTTATTGCCAAGCCCTTCGCCGCGGCTCGCCCCTTTGACAAGCCCCGCGATATCGACGAACTCTACCGTGGCAGGCGTCGTTTTTTTCGGATGGTACATTTCCGTCAGCGTATCCAGGCGCGCGTCCGGCACGGCTACAATTCCCGTATTCGGTTCAATCGTACAAAAAGGATAATTCGCAGCCTCCGCGCCTGCGCGCGTGATCGCGTTAAAAAGCGTGCTTTTGCCTACGTTCGGAAGACCGACGACGCCAAGCTTCATTTTGACAATCCCTCCGGCGGTGTTTCTATTTTTTTCATTATACCCTCTGGCTACAAGGAAGTAAAGTTCCGCCCGGCAGGGAAATGAAACCGAAGCGGCAAAAAAACAGGCTGGAATTTCCTTCCAGCCCGGATTGCCACCGCTATTGATAAAAAACGCCGCGCGTTACTGCTTTTCTGCGAGATAGGCGTTGATTTGATCGACCATTTCATCCACGTTAATCCCGTGCACCATTCCCGCTTCTTCCAGCGATTCCGCAGTCGCATGCGGGCAGCCCAGGCAATGCATGCCGAAGCTCATCATAATCCGCGCCGTTCCCGCGTCCATCTCCAGCACCTGGCGAATCGTCATCGTCTTATCAACCATGATTCGTTCCTCCCAAACGTTGATGCCTTATTATATACCCCGCTGAAAAGAAAATCAAACCGTTTGCACACAGCATAAGGAAGGATTTTTCCTTTTTCCATCGAATTGTCCGTGGTGGCGTGTGAATGAAATTCACTGACTGATGCCGGTTTCTTTCTCTATCCACAGCTTATCCCGGATCATCCCAACTTTTTCCACACCCGTTTTTTGGGGCGCTGTTGGAATAGGAAAGGTTTTCCACGCTATCCACGGCACTACTACGGCTACTACAAAATAGAAATGCTCATCCGCTAAGGAGGTTCGCCATGCGCATCCAATGCCAAAGCAATGAAATGTCCGCTGCTCTTTCCATCGTTACCCGCGCCCTTTCTGCACGCGCCGTCTCTCCCATCTATGAGGGTGTCCTTCTTACCACCTGTGCGGAAGGATTGCGGCTCACCTGTACCGATCTAGCCATTGGCATTGAAACCTATGTGGACGCGCAGGTGCAGCAGGAAGGCGGCATCGTGCTGCCAGGAAGGCTTTTTACGGAAATCGTGCGCAAGCTGCCGGAAGGAATGATTGATCTTTCGGTGGACGACCGCAACGTCGCAACGATCCGCTGCGCCGGTTCGCGCATGAATCTTGCCGGAATGGACACGGACGAATTCCCCGCGTTGGCGGAAGTGGAAGATGGATGCGAGCTGAAGGTTTCTCAAAAAGCATTGCGCGATATGGTACAGCGCACGTCCTTTGCAATCGCTACGGACGAGACGCGAATCATCCTTACGGGCTGTTTGCTGGAGACGGAAGGGAACGAGCTTTATGTTGTCGCGCTAGACGGCTTCCAGCTGGCGCTGCGCAAGCTGGCGTTTGAAGAGGAGCTGCCCAAGCTTTCGGCCGTCGTGCCCGGCAAAGCATTGGGAGAGTTGGCGAAAATACTGGAGGACAGCGCGAATCCCGTCTCTTTGCGGTTTGGAAAATCGCACCTGCTGGCCGATATCGGCCGCACGCGCGTTGTGGCGCGCCTGCTGGAGGGCGAGTTCATCCGTTACCGTCAGATTTTGCCGCAGGAATGGCAAACGCGCGTGCGCGTGAGCAAGGCGGCACTGGCGGAGGCCGTGGACCGTGCGGCGCTGATGGCGCGCGAGAATAAAAACAATCTCATTAAAATCCATGTCGGCGAGGGGGAATTGTTAATCACCTCCAATGCCGAGCTGGGCGATGTGCGCGAGGAAATTGCGGTGGCCAGCGAAGGGCGCGATTTGGATATTGCCTTCAATGTGCGCTATATTGGCGATATTCTGCGCGCGATTGAAGACGACGACGTCTATATCCGCTTCAATTCCAACGTCAGCCCCTGCCTGTTCTGCCCTGTTGAAGGCGAAAACTATCTTTACCTGGCGCTGCCTGTGCGCGTGTTCTCTGCCTAACATGCGCATTGAAAAGCTGCAGCTTAAAAATTTTCGCAACTATGAGCAAGCGCAGCTATGCCCTGCACCCGGCATTACCGTGCTTTACGGTGAAAACGCGCAGGGAAAGACCAATCTGATGGAAGCGATGTACCTTTGCTGCGTGGGCCGTTCCCAGCGCACGGCAAAGGACCGCGAGCTTGTGCGCTGGGGCGAGGAGGCAGCCTACGTGCAGGCTGATGTGCGCCGCGCCGACGGACCGCGCAGGGTTGGCGTGGCGCTGTTTCCCAGCGAACAAAAAAAGAAAAAGATTACCTTAAACGGCGAGACGGTCAAGCGCATCGGAGAACTGATGGGACAGGTGAACGCCGTCCTTTTTTCGCCGGATGATTTGCGCCTTGTCAAGGATGGGCCGGATGCCAGGCGGCGTTTCCTGGATATGGAAATTTCTCAAATCCGGCCGGCCTATTTTTATGCGCTCCAGCGCTATGTCCGTGCGCTCAACCAGCGAAACGGCCTTTTGCATGCGCTGCAAGCGGGAAAAGAAGAAACGTTGGCTTCCACACTGACAGAGTGGGATGAGCTCTTGGCCACGTACGGCGCGTCTATCGTCGACCATCGCTTGCGCTATTTGGAGCGGTTGAGCGAAAAAGCGCGCCAGGTGCATAGCGCTCTTTCCGGTGAGCGGGAAACGCTTTCGCTGCGCTATGCCGGCTGCGATGCGAGTGCAGAAGCTATCAAAAAAATATTGTTTAGCGCGCGCAGCGACGATATCCGCCGCGGTTTTACCGGTTATGGGCCCCATCGGGACGATTATAAACTTTTTATTAACGGCAAGGATGCGCGCGCGTTCGGTTCGCAGGGCCAGCAGCGCACTGTTGCGCTCTCGCTAAAGCTGGCGGAAATTGAGGTCATGCGGGAAGAAACGTCTGAAACGCCTATCTTGCTGCTGGACGATGTCATGAGCGAACTGGATGTTGCGCGCCGCCGCATGCTCCTTTCTTATCTGGGCGGCGTTCAAACAATGATTACCTGCACCCACCTCGACGACCTGGGCGGCGCTAAATATGAAAAAGCGATTGCAATTCATGGCGGAGTTTTGCAAAATTCTGTGGATAAAATGTTACAAAACTGAGACAAACATTTATTTTTTCCACAAAAGGCGTTATTTTGTGGAAAAAGTTGTGGATAACTGGGGATAACATGGGGAAAGAGAGGGTGCATCCCCTTTTTTTTTTTTCTGGCAAGGAAAAATCATCCACATCCTCGCAAGCGTGCTATCCACACGGGTGAAACAAGGTGCCGGAGGAAAAATGAAGTATTCAATTTGCCGCCGCAGTATGCTATACTAAACCATCCTGTAATGTGGAGGCGTATGCCGTTTATGCAAGAAAAGATCGTGCTGGCATCCGGTTCGCCCAGACGGCGGGAATTGTTGGCGCAGGCGGGCATTCCATTTGAAGCCGTGACGGCCGGTGCGGATGAGACGTTTGCGGGCGGCCCGGAGGAGACGGTGCGCACGCTTTCGCGCAGAAAGGCGCTGGCGGCTGCGGCGCTTTATCCCGGGAGGACCGTGCTGGCAGCGGATACGATCGTTTATTGCCGGGGGCGCGTGCTGGGCAAGCCGAAAACATCGCAGGAAGCGGGCGAAATGCTGCAAATGCTTTCCGGAGGATGGCACGAAGTCTATACGGGCGTTTGCGTTTTGCGCCAAGGACAGGAGCGGTGCGAATGTTCCTGTACGCGGGTGCATTTTGTGGCCCTGCGCCAAGAGGAAATTGAAGCATACATTGCCACGGGTGAACCGATGGACAAGGCGGGCGCGTATGCAATACAGGGCGGCGCGGCGCGCTTTATTGACCGCATCGAGGGAAGTCCTACCAACGTGATCGGCCTGCCGATGGCGCTTGTTTGTTCCATGCTGGAAGCTTAATGATGGTTGGAGGAGAAAGGCAATGTCATTTTTTTCGCCGGAAATCGGAATTGATTTGGGAACAAACAACGTCCTATTCTATGTGGCGGATAAGGGGATCGTCCTGCGGGAGCCGAGCCTCGTCATCGTTTCCAGCGGCCGCAGGCGCGATGTACAGGCCATCGGCGAGGAAGCGCGCCAGCTGCTGGGCCGTATGCCGCAGGGCTTTCGTGCCATCTGGCCGATTCACGAGGGCGTTATCGCCGATTTTGATCTGGCGGCTTCCATGATCCGCTATTTTATTCGCCGCGCGCTGGGCGTCAATTTTCTGGGCAAGCCGCGCACGGTGCTGACAATTCCCGCGGGCGTGACGGAAATGGAGCGGCGCGCGCATGAAGAGGCGCTGCTGCGCGCGGGCGGAAAGCTTTCCTACATCGTGGACGGCGCAATCGCCTCTGCGCTGGGATGCGGCCTGCCGGTATATGAACCACAGGGCAGTATGATCGTAGACATCGGCGGAGGCACGACGGAAATCGCCGTCGTTTCCATGGGCACGACGGTGGTGGGCAAATCGCTGCGCGTAGGCGGCAATGCGATGGACGCGGCGATTGCCGCCTATGTGAAAAAGGAAAAAAACCTTTTCATCGGCGACCGCACGGCGGAGGATATCAAAATCGACCTGGGCGGTGCGACGCCTTCCTCGGAGACACAGCGCGCAATGATGCGCGGGCGCGATGTGGTGACGGGGCTGCCGCGCACGGCGTCGCTGGATACGGACGAGGTGTACGAGGTGCTGCAGGAACCGCTGCGGGAGATTATGGCGGCCATTTTGTGGGTGCTCGAGCGCACGCCGCCGGAGCTCGGCGCGGACGTGATGCGCAGCGGCATCTTCCTCACGGGCGGCATGTCGCAATTGACGGGCATGGACCAATACATTGCCGCCGAGACGGGAATTCCTGCACAGGTGGCGCGCAATCCGTTGGACTGCGCGGCGCTGGGCGCGGGGTATCTGGCTTCCAATTTGGAGCTTCTGGGCAGGATTGGTAAAAACCATCCGCTCACGGAATAAAGCGCGGAGGAAACTATGCGCAAGAAAAAGAAAAACAAATTTATCAAAATTCTGGCGATGGTGCTGGGAATCACGCTGCTGGGCGGCTGCGTCGCGCTGGTGCTGGTGGAAAACCTCATGCCCGGGCAGACGTATATTCCCCAGCAGATCGTTACCTTTCCCTCGCGCGCCGTTTCGGCTATCATCAAACCGTTTCAAAGCGCGTTTTCTTGGACGACCAACTACGTTAGCGAATATCTTGCTGCATTCAAGCTGCGCAAGACGATTGAAATTGAATATAACAAGCTTCGCGCAGAAAACGACGAGCTGATCTATAAATCGCTTCTTAACGATGAGCTGGAAGCGGAGAACGAACGGCTGCAGCGCCTGTTGGGCGTTTATGAAGATAACATTGAGATGAACCCCATCCTTGCCAAGGTGACGGCCAAGGAGACGAGCAACTGGTTCCAGATGTTCACCATTGACAAAGGAAGCAACCATGGCATCAAGCAAAACATGGCCGTCATCAATGCGGACGGCCTGATTGGCTATATTTATAAGGTATACGACACGGCCAGCGAGGTAATTTCCATCGTCGATAGCCGCTCTTCTGTGGCGGCGCTGATTGAAAGCTCGCGCGACCAGGGCATTGTGCGCGGCACGCTGGGCATCGAGGAAGAGGCTGCCTGCCGCATGTATTACCTGCCGGTGGACCTCGTCCCCCGGCCGGGCGATACGGTGGTCACAAGCGGCGTCGGCCTTTCCTTCCCCAAGGGACTGAAAATTGGCGTCATCCGCGAGAGCACGCGCTATATGGATGAAAACAAGCACTATGTCGTCATCGAGCCGTATGTGGACTTCATGCATATCGAAGAAGTTATTGTGCTCATTTACGAGGCGGCGGAAGAAGATATACCCGAGGCGGATGATGGGCAGCTTGATTATGTCCCCGTTGCGCTGGATACGCGCAGGCCTACGCCGTCGATCGGCGCACAGGTGGAAGATCCCAACCTTGGCGCCGTCACAGCGCCGCCACGCGTGACGCGCATCCCACAGGAGACGAGCGGGACAGAGCAGACGGACGGCGCGGAAGCTTCCGTGACCATGTCGTTGGAGGGGCTTTCCGGGGCACAGCTCTATGAGGGGTATTATACCGTTCCCCCGCAGACAACACCGACGCCGACGCCAAATCCAGAGCTGGACGAATTGATGCGGCAAGAACTGGAAGGGGAGAATAACGACTGATGCGCAAGGCGTTGCGCGCGGGAAGCATCGTGGTGCTTTCCTATCTGTTACAAGCGACGCTGCTTCCGTTTTTGAAGGTGCGCGGTGCGCAGTTGGATTTGATTTCGCTGATGCTCTTTGCCCTTGGCAGCGTGCTGGGGATGTACGGCGGAATCTGCTGCGGGCTGGGGGCCGCGCTCATTTTAGAATCGGTCGGCGGG